>NZ_JBEYXD010000001.1:395806-479353 GCF_040644975.1 Streptomyces sp. NPDC046900
AGCCGACCGGCACACGCACTCGACCCACGACCTCCGCCCGATCCGCCCCCAGCCCCAAGGCGATCAGACAGGACGCCGGCCCAACGGCCCCCGCCCGGGAGGCGACCGGCACACCCACCGGACCCACGACCTCCGCCCGGCCCGCCCCCGACCCCGGCCCTGGGGCGGCGGGCCAGGAAGCCGGCGGCACGGCCCCCGCCCCCGCCCCGTCCGGCGGCTCCGACGAACGGGTCCTCGCGCTGCGGCGGTTCTCCGCTTCGGGGCGGCGTTGGCGAGCCGTACAGCTCGGGCTCTGTGCCGCCTCGCTGGCCGTCGCGCTCACCGCCGGCGCCGTGGTCGTCGGCGCGGTGCGGGACGGCGGCGGTGCGGCCCCGGTCGCCTCCTCGCCGGGCGGCATCTCGCCCGAACTGCTGGCCAGTGGTGACCTGGACCCGAGCATCCGCGCGCTGCAGGCCCATCTCCGGGCCCAGCCACGGGACCACGGCAGTTGGGCGACCCTCGGACTCGCGTACGTGGAGCAGGCCCGCACCAAGGGCGACCCGTCCCGCTACCCACAGGCCCAGCGCGCCCTCGACCGGTCGCTGAGGCTCCGCCCGGACAACGACGCCGCGCTCGCCGGCCGGGCCGCCCTCGCCGCGGCCCGCCATGACTTCACCGGCGCCCTGACGTACGCGGACCTGGCCCTGAAGCAGAACCCGTACAGCGAGCGCGCCCTGTCCTCCCGTATCGACGCCCTCGTGGAACTCGGCCGCTACCCCGAGGCCGCGAAGGCCGCCGACCTGGCCGATTCCCGCCGTCCCGGCGTCCCCGTCTTCACCCGCTACGCCTACGTCCACGAACTGCGCGGGGACGTGAAGACCGCCTGGCGGGTCCTGGAGCAGGCCCTCGGCACGGCCACCACGCGCGGCGACATCGCGTACGTGGCCACCGCGCTCGGCCAACTCGCCTGGAACCAGGGCGACTACAAGACGGCCCTCGACCAGTACGCGCGGGCCCTCGCCGCCGACGACTCGTATCTCCCGGCGCTGGAGGGCCGCGCCCGGGCGCAGGCTGCCCAGGGCGACACCGCAGATGCGATCCGCGCCATGGAGCGGGTCGTCGACCGCTACCCACTGCCCCAACCCCTGGTGGAGCTGGGCGAGTTGTATGAGGTCCGGGGCAAGGAGGGCGATCGGGCCAAGGCCCATGACCAGTACGCCCTCGTGGACGCCTGGGTGGCGCTCGCTCGCGCCAACGGCGTCGACGCCGACCTCGACACCGCTCTGGCCGCCGCCGACCACGGCGACCGCAAGGCCGCGCTGAAGGCCGCCCAGGACGAATGGGCGCGTCGCCACACCGTGCATACCGCGGACGCCCTCGCCTGGGCCCTGCACGTCAACGGCCGTGACCAGGAGGCCCTTCCCTATGCCCGGCGGGCCACGGCCACCGGTTACCGCAACGCGGCCTTCCTCTATCACCGCGGCATGATCGAGCGCGCCACCGGTCACCGGGTCCAGGCCCGCGCCTCGCTCACCGCGGCACTGAGGCTCAACGCCGGCTTCTCGCCACTGGGTGCGCGTGAGGCCCGTAAGGCGCTGGAGGCGATGAAGTGAAGCTCCGTCGCGCCGTCGCCTCCGTCACGGCGGTCCTCGCCGCCGCCTGCGCACTCCTGCTGGCCCCCGCCGGCTCCGCGAGCGCCCATCCGCTCGGCAACTTCACCGTCAACCGCTACGACGGCCTGATCGCCGCTCCGGGGCACCTGCGCGTCGACCATGTCGAGGACCTCGCGGAGATCCCGGCCACGCAGGCCAAGCCCGACATCGAGAAGCTCGGCCTGACGGAGTGGGCCCGGCAGCGGTGCGCGCAGGCCGCCGACGGCAGCAGGCTCACCGTGGGCGGGCGTACGGCGCCGCTCACCGTCGGCACGAGCCACGCCGAACTGCGACCCGGTCAGGCGGGCCTTCACACTCTGCGCGTGGAGTGCCGGCTGACGGCGCCGCTGCCCAAGGCGGACACCGTCCTGCTCGGCTTCCACGGTGCGGGCGCGAGCACCGGACCCGGCTGGCGGGAGATCACCGCGCGGGGCGACCGTATGACGCTGATCGCGTCGGACGTGCCGAAGACCTCCGTCTCCCGCGAACTGACCAGCTATCCCAAGGAGCTTCTCTCCTCACCGGCCGACACCGTCAAGGCGTCGCTGCGGGTGCGCCCCGGTGGTCCCGTCCTGGCCGACGAGCGGCGGGACGGGCCGGCTGCCTCCGTGCTGCCGCGCGGCGCCGACCGCTGGACGCAGGCCCTCGACAACCTGGTCGCCCGGCACCACCTGACCCTCGGCTTCGCGGCGCTGGCCCTGGTCATCGCGATCGGGCTCGGCGCGATGCACGCGCTCGCGCCGGGACACGGCAAGACTCTGATGGCCGCGACAGCGGCGGCCCGCGGCGGCCGGGCGAAGCTCAAGGACGTGCTGCCCCTGGCCGCTTCGGTGACGGTGACCCACACCCTGGGCGTCGTCGCCCTCGGCCTCCTGGTCACGGCCGGGTCGGCGGCGACACCGTCCGTGATCGCGTGGCTGGGCCTGGCGAGCGGGGTCCTGGTCACCCTGGCGGGCGCCTCGCTCGTAGGCCGGGCGTGGCGTAACCGTGGCCATGGACACAGCCACGGGACCGCGCACGGGCACGGCCCTGCGCACAGCCATGCGGACCTCGCGCACGACGACGCCCCCTCCCACGCCGGTCACGGCCACACACACGACCACGCACATGGCCACGGCCACGGCGTCCCCCACACCCATGGCGGCGTCACCCACACCCACCCCGCCGCCCCGACCCTTCGCGGCACGATCCTGCTCGGCTTCGCCGGCGGGCTCGTGCCCAGCCCCTCCGCCGTGGTGGTCCTGGTCGGCGCCGCCGCGCTCGGCCAGGCCTGGTTCGGTCTCCTCCTCGTCGTCGCCTACGGAGTCGGGCTCGCCCTGACGCTGACCGCGGCCGGGTTCGCCGTGGTCAAGCTCGGCGGCGGGATGAACCGGGTACTGGACCGGCGTCCGCGCTGGACCGCGGGCCCGGCGGCGGCGCTGGTCCGCAGGACGGCACCACTGGGATCCGCCTTCGTCGTCGTGGCCCTCGGCGCAGGACTGGTGTTCAGGGGGGCGGCATCCGCACTCGGTTGAGCTACTTTTGGGGAGAAATCGCGCGCAGTGGATACATCACGCGGATGCGAATGGGGGGCGCCCGTGTCCGAAGAACCGGGCCATGAACGTGTGATCGCGGGCCGTTACCGTCTTCTGTCCGCCCTTGGCCATGGCGGCATGGGGACGGTGTGGCGGGCCCGTGACGAGGTGCTGCACCGGGAGGTGGCCGTCAAGGAGGTGCGTGCCCCGGCCGGGCTTCCCTCGACCGAGGTCGAGCGCATGTACACCCGGCTGGAACGCGAGGCGTGGGCGGCGGCACGGGTGGCCAACCGGAACGTCGTCACGGTCTACGACGTGGCCCACGAGGACGGCCGTCCCTGGATCGTGATGGAGCTGATCCGCGGCATCGCCCTGTCGGACCTGCTGGACGCGGAAGGGCCGATCTCCCCTCAACGGGCCGCGCACATCGGCGCCGAGGTGCTGACCGCCCTGCGCGCGGCGCACGGGGCCGGGGTGCTGCACCGCGACGTCAAGCCGGGCAACGTCCTGCTGGCGAACGACGGGCGGGTGGTGCTCACCGACTTCGGCATCGCCACGGTCGAGGGCAGTTCCGCGCTCACCATGACGGGCGAGGTGATCGGCTCACCCGAGTTCCTCGCGCCGGAGCGCGCGCTCGGTCGCACTCCGGGACCCGAGTCCGATCTGTGGTCGCTCGGCGTGCTTCTTTACGCGGCTGTCGAGGGCAACTCTCCGTTCCGGCAGAACACTCCGCTCAACACGCTGCGCGCGGTGGTCGACGAGGAGTTGCCGGCGCCGCGGCGGGCCGGTCCGCTTGCCCCGGTGATCGAGGGGCTGCTGCGCAAGGATCCGGCGGAGCGCATCCCGGCCGACCGGGCCGAGCAGGACCTCCGGCTCATCGGCGCGGGGGGCACCCCGCGCACGGGCACCGCGGCGTACACGCCGACGGTCGCGGCGTTCCCGGCCGGCCCGCCGACGCCTCCGCAGCCCACGCCGTTCACCACCGCCGTGTCCCGGCCCGGTCACCCGGCGCCTTCCGAGCCGCCGCAGCGCAGTCGGCGTGCGGCGGTGGTGCTGGTCGCGGGCCTCGCCGCGCTCGCGCTTGCCCTGGCCGGGCTGACGTACGCCCTGGTGAACCGCTACGACACCGGGGGTGGGAGTGCGAGCGGCGGGGCGACGCACAGCTCCGGCGCCGGAGCCGGCGGATCGCCTTCCGCCAGTTCCGAGCAGAGCACCACGGCCGGCGCCACGCCCAGCGGCGCGTCCACCTCCGGCAGCGGGTACGGGGGAGGCTCCACGCCGGTGCGGCAGACGGTCCGGGTGACGGTGACCGGGACGCACACCGAGTACCACGGGAGCTGTCCGCCGCCGGATGCCCAGGCGCCCACGTTCACCGCCACGTTCACGGTGGGCAGTGTGCCGGTGGACGTGTCCTACCGCTGGGTCACCAGGACCGGGCAGGTGTCGGACCCGGGGTGGAAGACCCTGTCGTTCCCGGCGGGCGGTGGCAGGACCGCACAGCGGCAGGTCGTCGTCTCCGCGTACGACGCCGGGGGTTCGGTGCAGAACGAGATCGGTGTGGAGGTGCGGAGCCCGCTCCACGTCACCTCGAACTCCGTGCCCTTCACCGTCACCTGCGAGACGGAGACCCCGTCGGACGGGGCCTCCCCCTCCAGTTCGTGACCGTCAGGCCGCACCGGCCAGCACCGGCAGATAGCCGCCGGACTGGCCGGCCGCGGTCGGGTGGTAGGACTCGCCGATGTTCAGCCAGCTGACGCTGTGCAGCCAGGAGCTTGCGGAGCAGATCTCATGGCCGCTGAACGTGGTGCGCACGTCGCCGAAGGTGAAGCCGTGGTCGGCGGCTCGCTTGGCGATCGCGACGTCGATGTAGTCGGCGGCCCCGTTGATCGCGGACCGCTTGGTCCCGGACAGTCCGAGGCAGAAGGTGCCGAGCTTGTAGAAGCGGGGGTAGCCCAGCACGATCACGCGGGCTGAGGGGGCCTTGGCGGTGATCGCCGAGTAGACCTTGTCGAGTTGGCCGGGCAGGGTCGAGTCGACGTACGCCTTGGCCGTCGCGATCCGCGACAGGCAGGCGCTGTCGGACTGGAGCACACAGGTCGTCATGACGTCTGCGAAGCCCGCGTCGTTGCCGCCGATGGTGATCGAGACGAGACCGGTCGACGTGGTGAGCGTGCCGAGCTGATTGTTGAGCACATCGGTCGTACGGGCGCCCGAGCAGGCCATGAAGCTGAACGAGGAGGGGGCGTGGGCGGCCTGCCAGAGGTACGGGTAGGCCTTCGTGCTGCGGTCGCAGTCGCCGCTGGAGCTGATGTAGCTGCCGGCGCCGACACCTGAGGAGTACGAGTCCCCGAGGGCCACATAGCCGGTGGCCGCCGCGAGAGGGGACGCCTGTGCCGCGGCCGCCCCGGTGAGAGCGAAGCCGACGGCCAGGAGGAGTGACGTCACGTACGCCGCAAGTCGGGAACGTCTCATGGAACCTCCCTTTAGCAGGATGTCTGCCACAACCGTCGTAGCAGCTGCGCGAGTTGACTGGAAGTGTCCATGCCAAGACCGTTTGGGCACACTCTCGCACCACCGGTCGAGGTTCGAACGACTGCTCCCAGGAGGTCACCGCTCCAAGGGGGAACACATATTTAGACCAGGCCAAGAACCCGCGCACGGCCGGTCCCCACCTTGACGGCCCCTCTACGCTTTGCGACATTGAAGCCCGGCATCCGGCGCATCGGGGGGCAAAGTCGCCAATGCAGACCTTACGTATCAAGCCACCTTCATCGGGTAAGCACGGGCGGTCGGGACGGGACCCGGGGAGGAACCTGTTCCCGCTGCTCGCGGGCGCGGCCTTCGCCGTCGCGGTGGTCGGAGCGATCCTCGCGCTCAGCGACGCCGACTCTCCGCTGCGCGGCCCGTTCACCCTGTTCTTCCTGCTCGCCGCACCGGCAACGGCCGTCGGCGCCGCTCTGCGGGGGCTCGAACCCTGGCCCCGCACAGTGGTGTCCGTCGCGGGAGCGATCGCGACCGACCTGCTGATCGCACAAGGCATGTTGGCGATGCACTGGTGGTCGGTCCGCCTCGGGATCGTCGCGGTGACCGTGATCAGCCTGCTGGCCCTCCTGCTGGCAGTGGTACGACGACAGCTCCGCCGCGCGGCGAGAAACCAGGCCTGAAGACATGGACATCAGCGTGTACCGCCCCGGCGAACTCACGGCCGCCGACCGGGCGGTGTGGAGCGCTTTGCAGTCGAAGGCCCGTCTGAACGGGTACCCCGAACTGGCGAACCCGTTCCTCTCCCCCGAGTTCACGCTCGCCGTGGGACGGACGAGACGCGACGTACGGATCGCGGTCCTGCACGAGGACGGTGAGCCGGCCGGGTTCTTCCCGTACCAGAGAACCAGCACCGGCGTCGGACGCGCCGTCGGCCTCGGCCTCTCGGACTGCCAGGGCATGGTGCACCGGCCCGGCTTCATCTGCGACACGCAGGAGCTGCTGCGGGCCTGCGATCTCGCCATCTGGGAATTCGACCACCTGGTAAAAGGCCAGGCGCCGTTCGAGGCGGGAGCTTCCGGCACGTTCCCCTCTCCGGTCATGGACCTCGACCAGGGCTACGACGTCTATATTCGCCGGCTGCGCACCACATCACCGGTGTTCACCCGCAGGACGATGACCAAGGAGCGCAAGCTCGGACGCGACGCCGCCCAGGTGCACTACGTCCATGACGAACGCGATCCGGCGGTTCTGCGCACGCTGCTCGGCTGGAAGTCCGCCCAGTACCGACGGACCGGACGCAGCGACCGCTTCGCGCACGACTGGATCAACCAGTTGGTGCACCAGCTCTTCCACACCCGTTCGGAGTCGTTCGCGGGGATCCTCTCCGTGCTCTACGCGGAGGGCCGGCCCATCGCCGCGCACTTCGGACTGCGCACCGAACGGGTGCTGTCCTGCTGGTTCCCGGCGTACGACCCGGCATTCGGAAAGTACTCCCCCGGGTTGATCCTTTTTCTGCGGATGGCCGAGGCGGCCGCCGCCGACGGAATCGCCTATCTGGATCTCGGGCGGGGCCAGAAGGGTTTCAAGGACTCCCTGAAGACACGCGAGCTGTTCGTGTCCGAAGGGTGGGTGACTCGCCGTCACCCGGTCGCGATCGGGCACAGGGCGCACCGCGCCCCGGTCCGGGCGCTGCGCAATACGGTGCTGTCACGGCCGGAGCTCTTCGGGCCGGCCGACCGGCTCCTCAAACGGATGGGGAAAATCCGTTCGGGGGGTTGACTTTATGGCCATACCGCCGAAATAGGGGGACATGTTCCAGATCTTGCCATAAAGTCGTAATCGTCAACACCGTCTTACACCTACCCGCATCGGTCCATCATCCAGCGGTCCAGGGGAGGGCTTGAGTACCGCGATGGTTCCGTCGCGGGGCGCGGTAGGGGCGTACGTACTCCGCGATCTCGGTCGCACGAGTCGTGCCGCGCGACTGGCTGCCTTTCAACGGCAGTCGGCCAGCTTTGCCAGCTCACCCGGCGTGCCCGGAGATCCATTTCGGCATTCCGCAAGTGAGAAACCCCCCTTTCGAACCGGATAAACAGCCGGACCATCCAGGGGCGGACGGTCCACCGGACGAGAGGGACACCATCATGAGTTCTGTTCTGCGCCCCGCAGTTTCGGATCAAGATCCGTTAACTCAGGGAAAGTACCGCCCCATCTCCTCTCACCTGGCCATTGCGCCGCCGGTGAGCGTGGTGATCCCCGCCCTGAATGAGGCGGAGAATCTCCCCTACGTTTTCAAGACCCTTCCGGACTGGATCCACGAAGTGGTTCTGGTCGACGGCAACTCCACCGACAACACCGTCGAGGTCGCACGTGATCTGCGGCCGGACGTCAAGGTCGTGGGGCAGCGGGGCAAGGGCAAGGGCGACGCCCTGATCACCGGGTTCGAGGCCTGCACCGGCGACATCATCGTCATGGTCGACGCGGACGGCTCGGCCGACGGGCAGGAGATCGTCAGCTATGTCTCCGCGCTGGTGTCGGGCGCCGACTTCGCGAAGGGCTCGCGGTTCGCGAACGGCGGCGGCACCTCGGACATGACACCGATCCGCAAGCTGGGCAACCGGGTGCTGTGCGCGGTCGTCAACGCCAAGTTCGGCGCCCGCTACACCGACCTCTGCTACGGATACAACGCGTTCTGGCGGCACTGCCTCGACAAGATCGAGCTGGACTGCACGGGTTTCGAGGTCGAGACCCTGATGAACATCCGGGTGGTCAAGGCAGGGCTGAAGGTCCAGGAGATTCCCAGCCACGAGTACCTGCGCATCCACGGATCGAGCAATCTGCGCGCGGTACGCGACGGATTGCGGGTGCTGAAGGTCATCCTCCAGGAGCGCTCCAACCGCCGCTCACTGCGTCGCCGCCCGCGCGCCGTGGCACTCAACTCGGATCAGGGGGAGGCGTCGTGAACAATCCGGACATCTCCGTGGTGATATGCGTCTACACCGAGGACCGCTGGGAGGACATCCTCGCGGCGGTCGCCTCGGTGCGGACGCAGTCCCGGCCGGCTCTCGAGACGCTGCTGGTCGTGGACCACAACGAGGCCCTGCTGGAACGGCTGACCAATGAGTACAAGGAGGTCGAGGAGGTCCGCGTGCTCGCCAACGCGGGCCCCCGCGGCCTGTCCGCGGGCCGCAACACCGGAATCGCCACCTCGCACGGTGAGATCGTCGCCTTCCTCGACGACGACGCCGTGGCCGAGCGCGACTGGCTGAAGCACTTCGCCGAAGGGTACGAGGACCCGCGGGTGATGGCCGTCGGCGGCCGCACGATGCCCATCTGGGCGTCCGGCCGCCGCCCGGCCTGGTTCCCGGAGGAGTTCGACTGGGTGGTGGGCTGCACCTACAGGGGCCTGCCGCCCGGACGGGTCCGGGTGCGCAACGTCCTCGGCGGCAACGCCTCCTTCCGGCGCAGCGCGTTCGCAGCGGCGGGCGGCTTCGCCACGGGTATCGGGCGCGACGGCGACAAGCGCCCGCTGGGCTGCGAGGAGACGGAGCTGTGCATCCGCCTCACCCGGGCCAGACCCGACGCGATCCTGCTGATCGACGACCGCGCGGTGATCCACCACCGGGTGCCCGAACCGCGCGAGCACTTCGCCTACTTCCGCACCCGCACCTACGCGGAGGGCCTCTCCAAGGCACTCGTGGCCTGCAGCGTCGGCTCCGGCAAGGGCCTTGAGTCGGAGCGCCGCTACACCACCCGGGTGCTGCCGGCGGGGGTGGCCCGAGGACTGCGCGACGCCCTGCTGGCCCGCCCCGGCGGCGCGGGCCGGACGGGCGCGATCGTCGCCGGGGTGCTCACGGCCGCCGGGGGCTACGTCCTCGGCAGTGTCCGGGCGCGCAGGGGCGGCACCACCTTCTCGGTGGTGGACATCGCGGATCAAGAGGGGGACACCGCATGAACGACCAAGCCGTACCGATCCTCATGTACCACTCGGTCGCCACCGCACCGAACGACGCGACGCGGGCCCTGTCGGTGGCGCCCGAGGCGTTCGTGGAGCAGATGGCCCAACTCGCGGACCTGGGATTCACCCCGGTCACCACCGCCGACCTGGCGCGCAGCTGGCGGCGCGGCGGTCCGCTGCCCGAGCGGCCCGTCCTCATCACCTTCGACGACGGCTACGAGGGCGTGCACGGGCACGCCCTGCCCGTGCTCGCCAAGCACGGCTTCGCAGCCACGCTGTTCGTCTCCACCGGCTGGATCCGGGGCGCCCACGACACCGGTGGCGGCCTGGACACCATGCTCGACTGGGACCAGGTCCGCGAACTGGCGGCCGCCGGGGTCGAGATCGGCGGGCACAGCCACACGCATCCGGAGATGGACCAGCTCGCCGACGACCCTCTCCGGTTCGAACTGCTGCGCTGCGCGGAGATCATCACCGGCGAACTGGGCACGCGCCCCATGTCGTTCGCCTACCCGTACGGCTACTCGAGCCGCCGGGTGCGCCGCGCGGTGCGGGAGACGGGGTACCGCCAGTCGCTCGCGGTCGGCAACGCCCTGGCGCGCCGCCGCCAGGGCCCGTACGCGCTGCAACGCGTCACCGTGCGCCGCAGCACCGGCGCCGACGAGTTCGAACGGCTCGTCCAGGGCCGTGCGATCGCCCGCAACTTCGCCAGGGACCGCGCCCTGACCAAGGGGTACGCCGTGGTCCGACGAGCGCGACAGGTTCGCCGGAAGGCCGTCCTTTCCCGTGTCTGACACGACGACAGCCCAGATCGCTCAGTCCACGACCGCGTCACCCGAGCGGTCCGGACGCCGCCTGCGCCTTCGCGGACGTGGCGGAGGCGGCAACCAGTTGTTCCGCAACGCCTACGCGCTGATGCTCAACACCGGTATCTCCGCGGTGCTCGGCCTCGGCTACTGGCTCGTAGCGGCCCATTACTACTCCGATTCCGCGGTCGGCCAGGGCTCGGCAGCGATCGCGGCGATGAAGTTCCTCGCGGGGCTCACCGCGGTCACTCTCACCGGCGCGCTGGCGCGCTTCATCCCGGTCTCGGGGCGAAGCACCCGGCGGCTGATCCTGCGTACGTATGTGGGCAGCTCGGTCGTCGTGGCCTGCGCCGCGAGCGTCTTCCTGCTGACCCTGCACGCCTGGGGGCCCTCGTACCGCTTTCTGCACGGGACCGTCTACGGACTCGGCTTCGTCCTCGCCGTCGTGGCCTGGAACCTGCTCACCCTCCAGGAGGGTGTGCTGACCGGTCTGCGCAGCGCGCCGTGGGTCCCGGTGGGCAACAGCGTCTTCTCCGTGGTGAAGCTCGGGCTGCTCGTGGCCTTCGCCGTGGCCATCCCGACGACCGGCGTCTTCGTCTCCTGGATCGCGGCCATCGCCACGTCCGTCGTCCCGCTCGGCTGGCTGGTGTTCCGGCGCCTGGTGCCCCGGCACGCCAAGGCGACCGCGGAGCACACCGACCCGCCGTCGCCGAAGGAGATCGGGCGGTTCCTGGCCGGCGACTACACCGGCTCACTGTTCTCGCTCGCGGTCGTCTACCTCGTCCCGGTGATCGTGGCCTCACAGGTCAGTGCGGCGGACAACGCGTACTTCTACGTCACGACCGCCATCGGCGGCACCATCAACCTGCTCGCCGTCAACATGGGCGCCTCGCTCACCGTCGAGGGCTCGCACGACCCGGTGCGGCTCGCCGCCAACACCCGGGCCGCGCTCAAGCGCATAGCCGGCATCCTGCTGCCGGTGTGCGCGGTGCTGTTCATCGGCGCACCCTTCATCCTGCACGTCTTCGGCGCGGGGTACGCCCAGGCGGCGACTCCGCTGCTGCGCTGGTTCGCGGTCGGCGCGGCGCTGCGGGTGGTCATGGAGACGTACTTCGCGGTGCTGCGCGCCCAGAGCCGCACCTCGGGACTGGCCTATCTCCAGGGCCTGCTGTGCGTCCTGGTGCTCGGGCTGACCCTGCTGCTGCTCCCCCGTATGGGGCTGACCGGCGCGGGTGTCGCGGAGATCTCCAGCCTGGCGGTGATCGTGGCGATCGCGGCGCCGAAGCTGTACAAGATCCTGCGCGCGTCCCCGGCGGACACCGCGCCCGAGGACGCGGCACCGGACGGTGACCTCGCCGACCTGGGGGCGCGCGAAGTCCCCGCGCCGAGGAGCGGGCCGTCCTGGGCGAAGAACCCGGACCCAGACACCCTCGCGCTCGGCATCCATGTCGACTTCGACCATGGGGAACGCCGGCCGGACGTGCGCCCCGGCCCGGGCACCCCGCCCACCGGGATCCCAGCGGTGTCCGGCGGTCACGACGGACCGGCCCCGGCGCTGCGGCTCCCGGCACCCGACGGTCAGGTGGACCAGCGCACCGAGCCGGAGGTTCCCCCGGTCGAGCGAGACCGGGGCCGGGAGGCGGGCTCGGAGGCAGACGAGTCCTTCCTTGCCCCGGCGCGAGAAGCCACGGACGACGCACCGCTCACGGACGACCCGCTCTCCTCCGGTTCTCCCGGCGGAGCCCACCGGTTCCGCCCGACCCGGGCGGGGCTTCTGCTGGGCTGCCTGCTCGCCTGCGCGCTGCTGCTGTACTGGGTGCCCGCGCTGAGACTGGACGACGCCGCCCTGGAGCGGATGGACGGTCTGGGCCTTGTCTCGGTCCTGCCGCTGCCGACCCTGGCCGGGGCCGCGCTGCTGGTCGTGGTCTTCGCCGCGCTGCTGCGGCGCGAGCGCGAGTCCAGGGTTCTGCTGCTGGCCACGCTGCTGGTCACAGTCGTCTCGCTGCACGCGCTGCCCGCGGTGATCGAGACCGAACCGCGGTTCCCGACGGCCTGGCAGCACCTCGGCTTCCTCGACTACATCGACCGGACCGGGTCGGCCGTGCCCGACCTGGACGCGCGCTGGAGCTGGCCCGGCTTCTTCGCGGCGACCGCGTTCGTCGCGAAGGCCTGCGGCGTCACCGACCTCACCGAGGTCATCCGCTGGTGGCCGCTCGCCATCCAGCTCCTGTATCTGGCGCCCATGTTCCTCCTGGTCCGCTCACTGCGAGCGAGCTGGCGGGCCAAGTGGTCCGGAATCTGGATCTTCGTGCTCAGTGGCTGGGTCGGCCAGGACTACTTCTCCCCGCAGGGATTCACCTATCTGCTCTACCTGGTCTTCGTGGCCATGCTGCTGGTGTGGTTCCGGGCCCCGCGCGTGCTCTGGACGACGGCACGGCCAGGTGAGGCGGAGGTCGAACCGGCCGGGCGCGGGCAGCGGGCGGTGCTGCTCACGGTGCTGATCGGGCTGTACGCGGCGAGCGTCCCGGCGCATCAGCTCACCCCGTTCATGATGCTGGGCGTGCTCGCGGCACTCGTCCTGGTGGGCCGCTGCGAACTACGGGGGCTTCCCCTGCTGTTCGCGGTGCTGGTCGCGTTCTGGGTCTGCTTCATGGCCGAGCCGTACTGGTCCGGGCACTTCGACGAACTCTTCGGCGGCGTCGGCGGCCTCGGCAGCAATGTGTCGACCTCCGTCTCGGGGCGCATCCAGGGCGGCGACCCGACTCACAAGCTCGTGCTGTACACGCGCGTGATGCTGGCCGGCTTCGTGCTGGCCTTCGCGTGCTGGGGCTGGTGGCGGCGGCGCGCGTACAAGTACCGGGAGCGGTCGCTGCTCGTCCTCGCCTTCGTCCCGTTCCTGGGCTTCGGCATGCAGTCGTACGGCGGCGAGATGGCCCTGCGCGTCTTCATGTTCGCCGTGCCCGGCGCGGCCCTGCTCGCCGGGCTCGCCCTCTTCCCGCGCACAGGGGTGACGGCTGCCGAGCGGGCCGAGGACCGAAGGCACCTCGCCCCGGTCGCGGCTCTCCTGACGGGCCTGCTGCTGATGGGCGGTTTCCTGGTGGCGCGCTGGGGCAACGAGCCGTTCGAGCGGGTCCGCGCGGGCGAGGTCGCCGCGATGGACTACGTGTACGCGCACGACGACCCGACCGTACGGCTGCTGTGGCTGAGCAACGACACGTCCGACGACGTCACTCCGGCGATGCCGTGGGGCGCCAGGGACATGGAGAAGGTGCAGTACGTGCCGACGCTCGCGCCGGTCGATCCGGTCCTGGTGTCGGGCCTGGTGAAGGCGCTCAAGGACGCGGGCCCGAACTCGTATCTCATGGTCAACGCCAGTCAGGTGGTCTCTCTGCAGATGGGCGCGGGCTACTCGCCGACCTGGGAGTCGCGGCTCATCGCGAACCTGGACGACCGCCAGGAACTGACGAAGGTTCTCGTCAACGACGACGTCACCCTGTACGCGCTGCGCGAGCAGCCCGCGGGCGCGGTGGCGGAGCCGGAAACGGGTCCGATCGGCCCTCGGGTGACCTGGACGCGGTGGTCGGTCATCGGGGCTCTCGCGGCCCTGGTACTGGTCCCGTTGCTCACGGCACGGGAGGTCGTGCGGGTCGCGGTGCGGCCCGGTGCGCGGCGGCTGCGATGGCTGCGGGCCGGCTTCTGGTTCTCCCTGCCTCTGGTGGCGGTGCTGCTGGCCTCGCTGGTCCAGCGGTTCCTGACCCTGGGCAAGGGCTGAGCGTCAACCGGCTTACGGGGTGCGGCGGCTCACCGCTCGAGCCACTTCACCTCGTACGCCTTCATGTCGAACTTCTTGCCGTCGATCCCGGCGCTGATCGTCCGGCCCTGGGTGTTCACCACCAGAACGGCCTTGTCGGTGGCGAGGACGCGCACATCGGGGGTCACGTCCTCGGCGACCTGGACCGTCGTGTACTTCGTCCCCGGCCGGAACTCCTTGCCGAACCGGGAGACGAGGTCGTACATGGGCAGCGGTCTTCCGCCGTTCGCGGAGTCGGTCGGCGACCACAGGCAGCCGGGGCAGCCGGGGCCCCTCTCCTCCTCCGGGTTCCAGTAGAAACCCGACGTGGCGCCGCCCTTGACCATGGCGATCATCCCGGCGGCCTGCACGGCGACCCGGTGGTCCTCGCTCCAGCCCTTGCGGTCGTCGTTGCCGTCGGAGGGCTCCACGTAGTACTCGGCCCACCACAGGGGCAGGTCGCCGGTCTGGCGCCGTACCCAGGCGCTGACATCGGTGAGCTTGTCGGTGGCACCGAACTCGTCGGGCAGCAGCTCGTTCTCGTCGGTGTAGCTGGAGCCGTCCACGACGACGAAGTCGGCGCCCGCCTTGTGCTCGTTCCAGTAGTCGAAGGCGTCGAGGACCCGCTGGTCCATCGCCCCCCACGGCCCGCGCAGGGTGGTGGAGGCGTCGTGCTGCTGCCGCGGGTCGACGCTGTCCATGACGAGGTACGGTCCACCCACCATGATCTTGGGGTTGACCTGCTTGAGCGCCTTGTAGACGAGGTTGTACAGCTCCGTGTAGCCCTCGTAGTCCCAGCGGGCCCGGGAGTTGTTCCAGAAGCCCTTGAACTCGTTCCAGACCACGAAGTGGCGGACGTCCGGATACCGCTTGGCGACGGTTGCGGCGAGAGCCGCGAAGTCCTTGTAGTGGTCGCGGGTCGGGGCGGTCTCCAGCGCGGCCTGGCTCCAGTCGGTCCTGTCGACGCCCGCTCGGCCGCCCTTCATCCAGTCCGGGGCGCAGCACAGCGTCACGACCGGGGTGCTACCCGACTCCCGTATGAAGTCGATGCGGCGGTCCATCTCCGCGAAGTCGTAATGCCCCTTGACCGGCTCGGGGTTGCCGGCACCCCAGCCCATGAGGTGCTGGTTCTGCGGCATCCGGTTCGCCGACAGCAGGTCCTCGACCCGCCGGGTGGCTCCGTCGCTGCCGTCGTCGGCGCTGAACTGGGTGTGGGTGAAGCCCCAGCCGACGTCGGGTGCCGTGTTCTCGGGCGGGGTGCCCGGTGTGCCGTGCACCTTTTCGCCCTCGGTGGTGGTACCTCTGAGGCTTCCGCCGTCGGGCAGCGTGCCGAGCGTCACCGCCAGGGCCAGTGCGACCACGGCCGCGCCCAGCAGCGCGGTGAGGCGCCACCACCGACCCCCCGAAACCCACCCATGACATCCCATCATGGACAACAGTAACGGCGGAGGTCGACCCAGGGGCAGGTTTTGTCATACGACATCCCCGTAACAGGACGTACCGGAAGCACGGGACACAGCCGACACACCCGACGCACCTCGGAAACCGGATGCACGGGGCGCCCACGTGACGGATCATGGCGGCATGTCCGCGAACCCACACGACGCGCTGCCGATCCGGCTCAACGTCGACGACAGCGACTCACCCTCCGACATCGTCGACGCGCTGTTCCTCGGCCGCTTCGCGGCGGGCGAGCAGCCGTACTCGCACGCGACGAACATCGACCGCGTACGCTCCGGGGCCACGCTTCTGCCACCGGGTGCCCGGGTGCTGCGGCTCGCCCGCGACGAGGACCGCAGCGCCACGCTCGCGGAGGGCGAGGGCTGGACGCTGCTGATCTCGCGCTGGAACCGCGGTGCGGACGTCACGGTGACCGCGACCACCGCCGAACTGGCCGAACAGGTGCTCAGCCAGGCGACGGACGGCGCGGCGGACGAACCCGAGCCGCAGCCGGAGAACGTGACCATGGGGTTCTGGTACGTGTCGCCGAGGCGGGGCCCGCACCGCACGACACGCCAGATCACGGCCGGCACCTGGGAGGAGGTCCGGGCCAACTACACGGCGCCGGTGGCGGACGCCATGGACCGTCTGATGAAGACGACGCCCGAGGACATCGGGGGCCGTCTGCTGCTGCTCCACGGTCCGCCGGGCACGGGCAAGACCTCGGCGCTGCGCACACTGGCCCGCTCGTGGCGTGACTGGTGCCAGGTGGACTGTGTACTGGACCCCGAACGTCTGTTCTCAGACGTCGGTTACCTCATGGACATCGCGATCGGCGAGGAGGACGGGGCGGGCAAGGGCCGCTGGCGTCTGCTCCTGCTGGAGGACTGCGACGAACTGATCCGCGGCGAGGCCAAGCACACGGCGGGCCAGGCGCTGTCCCGGCTGCTGAACCTGACGGACGGACTGCTCGGGCAGGGCAGGAACGTCCTGGTGGGCGTCACCACGAACGAGGACCTGGAGCGCCTGCACCCGGCCGTCGTCCGCCCCGGCCGCTGCCTGGCCCGGATCGAGGTCGGCCACCTGACCCGCTCCGAGGCGGTGGGCTGGCTGGGCCGGGACGAGGGCGTCGGCCGTGACGGGGCGTCGCTGGCGGAGCTGTACGCGCTGCGGCGGGGCACATCTCCGGCGTCGGTGCCGGACCCGCGGGCGGGAGCGGACTCGGGGCTGTACCTGTAGCCCTGCCGGTGGAAGCCCGCTGTCGGTGCTTTGATGGACGTATGACCCTGTTCGTCGGCACGTCGGGGTGGCAGTACAAGGACTGGCGCGACGTCCTGTACCCCGCCGACGTACCCATGCGGCTGTGGCTGGAGGAGTACGCGCGACGGTTCGCCACGGTCGAGATCAACAACGCGTTCTACCGGCTGCCGTCGCAGGAGACCTTCGAGGCGTGGCGGGAGCGGGTTCCGCCGGACTTCGTGGTGGCGGTCAAGGCGAGCCGCTATCTGACCCACATCAAGCGGCTGAAGGAGCCCGAGGAGCCGGTGCACCGCCTGATGAGCCACGCGGCGGGACTCGGCGACCGGATCGGCCCCATCCTGCTCCAGCTGCCGCCCAGTCTGCGCGCCGACCCGGGCCTCCTGGACGACTGCCTCGCCTGCTTCGCGCCGGGCACCCGGGTGGCGGTCGAACCGCGCCACGACTCCTGGTGGACCCCGCAGGTGCGCGAGGTGCTGGAGGCCAGGGGCGCGGCGCTGTGCTGGGCCGATGTGCTCTCCCGCCCGGTCACCCCGCTGTGGCGGACCGCCGACTGGGGATACGTCCGCTTCCACGCGGGCCGCGCCCGGCCGTGGCCGCACTACGGCCGCCGGTCCCTGATCTCCTGGGTCCACCGCATCGCGGCCGCCTGGCCCGACGAACAGGACGTCTACGCCTACTTCAACAACGACCCGCACGCGGCGGCGGTCCTGGACGCGTCGGTGTTCGCCCGGGTGGCGGCGACGGGAGGGCTGGCGGTGACCCGCACGCCACGGCGTCTGCGGACGGCGGACACGGCACAGCTGTGAACCCGGCCCCGGAAGGTGCGGCTACCCCCCGTAGGCCGCCCGCAGGGCGTCCCGGGCCGCTGCCAGGCTCTCGGCCTCGCTGAGCCCGAGGCGGTGCACCCGCTCGGCGTAGGCCTGCGCGGCTGCCGCCGCCTCCCGCTCCGCGGCCGAGCCTGCGGCAGCCACGAACGTGCCGTTGCGCCCCCGCGTCTCGATCACCCCGTCCGTCTCCAGCGCGCGGTAGGCCTTGGCCACCGTGTTGGGCGCGAGACCGAGCGACTCGGCGAGCCCGCGCACGGTCGGCAGCCGGTATCCCACCGGGAGCGCCCCCGACCGGGCCTGTTCGGCGATCTGTGCGCGCACCTGCTCGTACGGCGCACCCGCCTCCGTGATGTGGATCTTCAAGGTCACGCGCCGATTGTCCCGCACCCGCGGAAAATTGGGAGGACTCCCCTACCGGCCCCGCGTAGCGTGCACGCCCATGACCATCAGCGTGCGCGACCTACGCCCCTCCGTACGAGCCGACGCCGAGGGATTCGCCCGGGTCCGGCGACTGGCCCTCCCCTTCGTTCTGTTCACCCCGGAGTCGATCGGCTACGACATCGGCCATATGCACCCCGACGCCCACTACCGCCCGCTCGTGGCCGAGGAGGACGGCGAGACGATCGGGACGGCCCAGGTGGGTCTCGCTCACGACAGCTCGGAGCCCGGCCAGGCGTACCTCAACATCTACGTGCAGCCGGATCGCACCCGTCGCGGCGCGGGATCGCTTCTCGTGCGGGCCGGTGAGGAGTATCTGGCCTCCGTGGGCGCCACCACCGTCTTCGCCTGGGTCCTGGACGAGCCGGGCAACCGCGCCTTCGCCGAACGGCACGGCTATCGCCCGAGCCGCTCGGCGCACTTCCTCCGCCTCGACCTCGCGAACCACGACCTTCCCCCACTCGAGGAGGCCCCGCAGGGTGTCGAACTGCGCACGGGATCGGACTTCGCCGACGACCCCCGTCCCCTGTTCCGTCTCGACGCGGAGACGATCTCCGACGAACCGAGCGACATCGGCCATGAGTTCACCGAATACGAGGTCTGGCTCGAGGAGACCTGGCGGCACCCCCTGTTCAGCCCGGAGCTGACCTCGGTCGCGGTGGTCGACGGCCGCCCCGTCGCCTTCAGCATGGCCCGCACCGACGGAGGCGTCCGCTACGGCACGGTGATGACCGGCACCGCCCGTGCCTTCCGCGGCCGGGGCCTGGCCAAGCTCGCCAAGAACCACTCCCTGCACCGCGCCCGGGCCGCCGGGTACACCGAGGCTTTTACCGGCAACGACGCCGGCAACGGCCCGATGATCGCGATCAACAAGTGGTTCGGCTACGAGATCCGCGCGACGGAGGTGCGCCATGTCCGCGAACTCGGCTGACGCCGCGGACCGGGTGGACGTCGCCCTCGTCAAGTCGGGCCGTGTGAAGATCCGTTACCCCGCTGAGCTGCTGCACGACGACGGCACCCGGATCACCGTCCGCGCGCCCTGGGCGGGCGACGGCGTGCGCGACTTCGGCTTCGTGCGGTTCGAGCCCGGTGACGTCTTCACCGAGTACTACTGGCGCGATCGCTGGTACGCCGTCAAGGAGGTACGCACGGGGCAGGGCACCCTGAAGGGCTGGTACTGCGACATCACCCGCCCCGCCGCGCTCTCCGGCGGCGAACTGGTCGTCGAGGACCTCGACCTGGACCTGTGGCGCTCAGCAGACGGCGGCACCGTACTCCGCCTGGACGAGGACGAGTTCGCGGCGAGCGGCCTGGCGGCACGGGACCCGCACGCCGCCGAGGCCGCCGTGCGCGCCCTGGACGCCCTCGAACTCCTCGCCCGCGGGGACGGATTCGGGAACCTGCTGGCCTGAGCCGCCGGCGGTCAGGTCACCGCCACCACCGCGTACCGCTCGTCGTCCACCTCTTTCCCCCACAGCCGGGCGTCGTGCGACAGCGGCTCGACACGTATGTCCCGCACGAGGGGTGCGAGGAGGGCGGTCAGGCGGTCCGCGGGCACGCCCACCGGACTTGTCGTCCCCCATACTCCCTCCACCAGGACCAGACGTCCTCCCCCGCTGCCGACCGCATGGGAGGTGCCCGAGGGACGCAGCAGTCCCCGCCAGTGCCGCAGCGCCCGGCCCGGATCCGGCAGGGCCCACAGCACATGACGGACGAGGATGACGTCGAAGAGCTGCTCGCCGACGGGAGGGGCCGCCGCGTCACCGACAAGGAACACGGCGTCACGGCCGGCCAGCTTGGCCCGGGCGAGGGCGACCATGGCCGGAGACAGGTCGACGCCGGTCACCCGGTGCCCCCGCTCGGCGGCGAGGAGTGACAGGCTGCCGGTGCCGCAGCCCAGGTCCAGCACGTCACCGGGCTGCTGCGGCAGCCACTCGCCCATGCGCGCGTCCCACGCCTCACGCACCACGGGATCGCGCAGCCCGTGGTCCGCCTCGTCGTCGAAGGCGGCGGCCGCGGCGTCCCAGTCCACGCCCGAGCCACCCCCCGAGGTTTCGGAGCGGTTGTTCCTGGCCATGTTCTTGGTCATGTACCTGGTCATATGCCTGGTCATGACCCCAGGGTGACAGGCACCACTGACAGTCGAATCGTGACAGCCGCCACAGACAGACAGCCATCTATGAGCAACCCTCGCCAAAAGGGTCTACCTCCACCCAAACGCGGAACCCGGTAGACACAAGGAGGCAGCCATGCGCCGAGTGACCGTGCACAAGCCCCTGAAGAGGTCCGACTCCCGCCGAGTGCGCGACGGGGCCGACGAGCGCCCGGTCGAGCGCAAAGAGGTGCGCAAGGACATCGCACGTGTGTGGTGGCCGGACGGCTGAGCCGGTCCGCTCGCCACCCCTGCCCCGCGCCCGTGTTGAAGGGCAGCTGCCTCTGCCCGGCACCACGTCGGCCGCGCGGCTCCGTGGACCGTCCGCGCACGCGGCGAGTCGGCGACCCGCCTATGAGGCGACGCGCTTGACCGCCCCGGCCTCGGGGTCCCCGTACTTCGCGATCACCTGCCGGTCGGTCATGCGGTCGACTTCCTCGCTTCGCTCGACCGGGAAGATCACGTGGGTGCCCTTGTCCGTCCAGTACTCGACGACGCGGTGGGTCTGAGTGGCGCGGCCCATGGTCTGCTCCCTTGCAGTGCGTGGGGGGTTCAGGTTGTGCAGTGCGTGGGGGGTTCAGATTGCGTCGGTGCACGTCGAAGAACAAGAGGAATTAGGTCTTCCGTTTCGGTCGAGGGAGGCGTAGGTTCCGCTTACCCCGCGACGTCGGCCCGCCGGTTCCGGGCCGGACGGGCCGCGCGGGGGCCAAATGCCTTGCCGCTCAGCTCACACGAGGCCCCCTCCTCCGGGCCGGGAGGGGGCCTCGGGCGGCTCCGTCAGCCGTGACTTCGCGGATTCTGAAGGGGTGTTCACCGGACGCCGAGCGCCAGTAGGGTCCACGCATGCGCGAAGTGGCGACCGGTGTCTGGCACTGGCACGCGCCGCACCCGGACTGGACGCCGGACGAACGGTGGCCGGAGCCGGTCTCGTCGTACGCCATCGACGACGGCGCCCGCCTTCTCCTTTTCGACCCGCTGTCCGTTCCCGACGAACTCCTCGAACTCGCCGCCGACCGCGAGCCGGTGGTGGTGCTCACCGCGCCGTGGCACGAGCGCGACACGCGGAGCCTGGTCGAGAGCCTCGACACGCCGGTGTTCGTGCCGCCGCCCGACACCGCCGACGACCTCGTACGCAAGTTCGGCATCACGCACGAGCAGGCCGGCGGAGGCAGCCCTGACGTCGCCTGGCTTTTCACCGGGGACAGCGGCAAAGGGCGTCTGTACGCGGCGGGCGACCGGCTGCCGATGGGGATCGAGGCGCTTGCCGGCAGGGAGCACAACGACCTTGGGCTCTGGGCCGACCGCGCAGCGGCCCTGATCCCCGGAGACACTCTGGTCGACTTCGGCCACGGCCTGCAGATCAACGACTGGCTGCGGGGCGGCGTCACACGCCAGCAGGTCGTCGAAAGACTGCGCCCGCTGCTCGCGCTGCCGGTCGAGGTCGTGCTCCCGGCGCACGGGGCACCGGCAGACCGAGCCGCGCTCGTGCGTGCGCTGTCTCTCTGACTTCGCCCCTGAGCCTGAGGTCCACCGTCCTGAGCCGGCCGGCTCCTTCAACCGCCCTTCCTGATCGCTCAATCAGGCCTGCCGCCGTGCCGGTGGTCATGGCGGTCGGATGCGCGAGCGCGGTGAGGAGACCAGTCAGCGGACTTTGCGCGAGGAGCGGGGGCGATCCGGACGGGTCGGCTCGATGCAGCGGGGCTGAACGTGCTCGTAGACCATCGTGGTCTGCACGCCGGCGGCTTCGCGGCGTTCAGAGCACCCGCGTCTACAGCGACTTCATCGCCGCCGTGGGCAAGACCCAGACCGAGGACATGGACTACTGCGCGGTCAGCATCGTCGGCCCGCGCAGCCGCGTCGACAAGATCGTCGGCAAGCTGCTCCTCATGCCCTGAGCCAGGATCGAGTCCGCGGCGGCGAGGGCCTTCCCGTTCAGCGCCCCTGGCGGTGAACGGGAAGGCCTGCCACGGCGAGTGTCCGCCGTCAGAGCGCGCAGCGAGCGAAAGCCTGCACGCTGCCGGACTGCTGCGACTCGTTCTGGAACTGGATCTGCCACTGTGTCGGGCTCACCGCACGGTTGCCCGTCACGTCGATGCTGGCGGAGGACACGTTCCAGCCACCGCTGAGGGCGCCGGTGCCCGCGGGGCAGGTGACCGTGACGACCTTGGTTTGGCCACCGGCGATGGACTCGACCGAACTGCTCGCGACGGGGGGCGGGTCGGTCATGCTCATGGCCAGTGCGGGGGACGCCAGGGCGACGGCCAGGGCGGGGGCGGCGGCCAGGGCGAGGAACTTGGTGCGGGTCATGGTTTGACCTCCTTGAGTGGTTCATGCGTTCCAGTCGAATCGAACGCATGAGCCCAGGCTAGGAACGGGGTGGATGGAGCCGCCATCCGATGCCACCCGTTAGAGTGATGAGACAGTCACTGTGAGTTATTGATCGAAGTTGCTTGGGAATAGCTGCGGCCGCAGCCGAGAGGCCGAGGTGAAGAGGCCGCGCCCGCCACACACCCCGTCCCGGGCGATGCAGATGCCCTCGGACCGGCAGCATCCCGCACGGCCGGAGCGTGCCGGTCGAATGCGCGTCGAACTCGACGGGCCGTCCAACACCACCCGCCCGGAAGGCCAGTTCAGAAAAGGACCCCCCAAGGACCGAACGGGACGGACCGCGCCGCCAGGTTGAAATGAACTCGCTCATGGTGCCGTCACCCGCTCGGCGAGAGTGACACGTACCGGAGTGTCAGGCATCGCGTCGGCGCACGGCCCGCCAACCGGCCAGGAGCGCGGCTGCCGCCCACAGCGCCGTCACTGCGAGACCTGTCAAAGGGCCGAGGCCTCCCGCCGGGTCCTGGTGCAGGACTTGTTGTCCAGCACGGTCCGGAAGACAGGCGGCGGCGCCCTCGGCGATGTCTCCGACCACGAAGGACACGATCAGGATGAACGGGACGAGCAGGCTCAGCACCGCGACGGCGCTGCGCAGCAGGAAGGTGAGTCCCGCGGCGAACAGGGCCATCAAAGTGAGGTAGATCCCCGCGCCGATGCAGGCCCGCAGTGCTCCTGGCTCGCCGAGGCCGATGGCGTACTGCCCCAGGAACGCCTGGCCCACCAGGAAAGTGGTGAACCCGGTGGCGAGCCCTACGACGAGGGCGGCGGTGGCCACGATTGCCGTTTTGGCCGCGTAGAACAGGCCCCGGTGCGGCACGGCCGACAGGGAGATCCGCAGGGCACCGCCCGCGTACTCGGAGGAGACGGCGGTGGCCCCGAAGGCGATCGCGGCGATCTGCGCGAAGTTGATCGCGTAGAAGGCCCCGAAGACGGGATCCCCGCCACCTTGCGCCTCCGCCCGGCCGACGGTGGCGAAGACGAGCAGGGTGATGGCCAGCGTGGCGGCGAAGACCGCGATGAGCGATCCGAAGCTCGCCCGGACGGACCTGATCTTGATCCACTCGGAGTGGAGCACCGCGGTGACGGACATGGTCAGGCCTCCTGCTGGACGGTCGCGGACGTGGGAGCCGCGGCGGCGAATTCCGTCTCGGCCGTCGTGAGAGCGAAATAGGCCTGCTCCAGGGAGGCGCGTTCGTCGGTGAGTTCGAGAACGGGGATGCCCTCCCGGGCGGCGACGGCTCCGACCTGCTCGGCTGTGGCGCCTTCGACCACCCATCGGCCGTCGTCGTCTTCCGCGACCGTGTGTCCCTGGGCCAGCAGTGTGGCCCGCAGCCGGGCGGGGTCACTGGTGCGCATGCGTACGCGTGCGTGGCTGTGCTGTTCGATGAAGTCCCGTGTGGGGATGTCGGCGAGGAGCCGGCCGCGGCCGAGGACGACGAGGTGGTCGGCGAAGGCCGCGGTCTCGTTCATCAGGTGGCTGGAGACCAGGACCGTACGGCCTTCGCGGGCGAGTCGGCGCAGCAAGTGGCGGATCCAGACGATCCCTTCCGGGTCGAGGCCGTTGGTGGGCTCGTCCAGCATGAGCACGGGCGGATCACCGAGGAGCGCGGTGGCGATGCCGAGCCGCTGGCGCATGCCGATCGAGAAGGTTCTGATGCGGCGGTGTGCCACGGGGGCGAGACCAGTGTCCTGAAGGACCTCGTCCACGCGGCGGGTCGGGAGGCGGTTGCTGACGGCGAGGAAGCGCAGCTGGTCATGGGCGGTGCGGGAACCGTGGGCCGCCTGCGCGTCCAGCAGGGCGCCGACCGTGCGCAGGGGCTCGTGAATCGCTGCGTAGGGGCGGCCGTCGACCGTGGCGGTGCCGGAGGTGGGGTGGTCGAGGCCGAGTACGAGTCGCATGGTGGTGGACTTGCCTGCGCCGTTGGGCCCGAGGAACCCGGTGACCCGGCCTGGTCCGATGCTGCACGTCAGACGGTCGACGGCCCGGGTGCCGCCGTACTCCTTGGTGAGGTCTTCGACGTCGATGCTGGTCATGGCCTCAGCGTGGCCGGGGCAGCGCGGCCGGGCATCCCCCGCTGGAGGAGAGCGTCTCCCCCACGCGGGGGAGACGCCGGCCCCTGCCGCTCTGCCACGATGACGGCATGCCTGGCCTCCTGCTGCCGCTGACACGTGCGGTGACGTACACCCGCTGGCTGCACATGCTGGTGGGTGCGATCGTGCCGTTCGCCTGCGCCATGGTCTATCCGGGGCTGACTGACCCGTCGCTGGACGACTGGTTGCTGATCGCGGTCCTTCCGGTCCCCCTGGTCCTGGCCGCCGCCGTGGTGCCCTCGGTCCGCCGTGCGGAGGGGCTGCAGGCGCGGCTGATGTTGTTTCCCGGTCCTCACGCTCGTGTGAGGACCGACGAGGACCCGGGTGTCTCCACCGTCTCCTCCGCTTCATGGACCGACCGGGCCAGAACCGGTGCCTGGCTGGTCCTGCGTCTGGAAACGGGGCTCGCCATGGCCTTGGTGACCAACGAGTTGATGACGCTCGCACTGTCGCTTGCCGGGGCGACCGCCGAGGATCCCGGCCTCGCCGACCCGATCCTGCACGTTTCCGGTGCGGGCTGGGTGTACGTCCTGCTGGCACCGGTGCCCGTGCTGGCGCTCGTCATGGTGGCCGCAGGGGCGGGTGCGCTCATGGCCCGGGCTGCTCGCCGGCTGCTCGGGCCGTCGGTCAAGGAGCGTCTGTCCGAGTTGGAGAAGCGCACCGAACAACTGCTGGAACGCAACCACATCGCACGGGAGTTGCACGACACCCTCGGCCACGCGCTGACTCTGGCCGTGGTGCAGGCGGGTGCTGCCCGGGCGGCAGGCGACCCGGATTTCACCGATCGGGCGCTGGAGGCCATCGAGGAGACGGGACGGGCCGCGCTGGAGGACCTGGATCGGGTCCTGCTCGTGCTGCGCGAGACGGGGCGGCCGGCCGGTACCCGGCCGGCTCTCGGCGAGGCGAGCCGTCTGCTGGAGTCCGCGCGGTCTTCGGGTGCGCGGGTGGACGCCGAGGTGACCGGGACGTTGGAGCACCTTCCGGGGCCGGTCTCCCGTGAGGCCTACCGGATGCTCCAGGAGGCTCTCACCAATGTGCTGCGGCACGCAGGCCCCGTCCGCATCGGCGTCCGCATCGCTGTGGAGGAGGCGCGTCTGCGCCTCGAGGTACGCAATCCGCTGCCTGCAGAGGCATCGATGGCCGGCACGGGCGGTGGCAGCGGGCTGCGCGGAATCCGTGAGCGTGCCGCGATGCTCGGCGGCGAGGCCCGGGCTGGGCAGGACGGCGGCCAGTGGCTGCTGCACGTCGATCTGCCACTGCGGTGATCTAGGCTGACCGGATGCCGCTCACCGTTCTCCTGGTCGACGACGAGCCGCTCGTACGGGCCGGCCTGCGCGCTGTGCTGGAGGCCCAACCGGACATCGAAGTGGTGGGCGAGGCCGCCGACGGGGCCGCCGTCATCCCCTTGGTACGGCAACTACGCCCCGGCGTCGTCGTCATGGACGTACGCATGCCTCTGATGGACGGCATCGAGGCCACGCAGACGGTGCTGCGCACGGTGCCGGACCCGCCGAAGATCGTGGTGGTGACGACCTTCGAGAACGACGAGTACGTGTACGGGGCACTACGCGCGGGCGCCGACGGCTTCCTGCTCAAGCGGGCACGGCCGGCGGAGATCGTGCACGCCGTACGGCTGGTGGCCGAGGGCGACTCCCTGCTGTTCCCGGCCGCGGTGCGGCAGTTGGCCGCCTCCTACGGCCGGGACCACGGCAATGCTGCGGCCCGGACCGCCATGAAGCGTGCCGCACTGACCGAGCGGGAGGGGGACGTGCTGCGTCTCATGGCGCGTGGCCTGTCCAACGCGGAGATCGCCGCGCGCCTGGTCGTGGGAACCGAGACCGTCAAGTCGCACGTGAGCTCCGTACTGGCGAAACTTGACGCACGGGACCGCACACAGGCGGTCATCGCGGCCTACGAGTCCGGCTTCGTCTCCCCGGGCTGAGGATCGGGCGGCGACCGGAGCCTGCACCTGTCCGCGCCCAGGCGCACCTGTACGCGCCCGTGAGTCGCCCCCTACGTTGCGGCATCAACCGAAGTGCTTGGCATGGAAGCCAGTTCGGCATCCGCGCCAGGTCGCTGAACCGCTCTGGGCGTCAGAGTAGCCGCGGTGCGGCCGAGGATGAGGGCCCCTACGCATGGCACATGCCGTTGTTGACCATCTGGGTGTGACGTGCGACCACCGGGCGCGCGCTCTTGGCCAGGGACTTCACGAGCGGGTTGGTACCCGAGGTGATCTCCTTGTCGATGAGCGCGAGGGTCTCCACGTGGGCGGGGTACTGGGCCTTGAGCCACGCGGCATCGTAGGCGGGCGTCCCGGCGAGGGCCTCGAGGGCGGCGGTCTGCCTCAGCTGTGCGTCCGTTTGCCCGGACGGAAGTACCACGCCGAGTTTTGCCGCGGTCTTGACGACACCGGCGTCAAGGGCGGTGTGGTCGTGGATGAAGTCGGCGCCGACCCGCTTGACACAGGCGGTGGTCGCGGCGCGCTGAGCTTGCTGACTGACCGTGATTTCCCACAGGTTTCCCTGATGGGCCGCGGTCAGGAGCTGCCCGTCCAGGGTGGAGACCGGTGACAGCGAGAACGACGACGAAGCGAGGGCCGGGAGCGACGTGGCACCCATGACGCACAGGGTGGCGGCGCAGACGGCGGCGGAACGTGCACGGA
This sequence comes from Streptomyces sp. NPDC046900, assembly GCF_040644975.1. NCBI lineage: Bacteria > Bacillati > Actinomycetota > Actinomycetes > Kitasatosporales > Streptomycetaceae > Streptomyces > Streptomyces sp. NPDC046900. The sequence goes on from NZ_JBEYXD010000001.1 coordinate 423,245, forward strand.
ATCGAGTCGTGTACATGAGTCCTCCACAGGTCGCACGTGCAATCCTCGACGAAACCTCATCCTTATTACTCGAAGCGTGACAAACCGTACCTATGACATGGTTCACCCGGTCGAGGTCCTCGGCAACTGAGGACCCGGGCGCCTCTGTCGGCTTCGGTGGTGGTCGGGCGTCGATCCTCGGCGACGGACCGTACGACCTTCGTAGTCCACGCCGAGTACGAGAAGTTGCGGATCCCCGCGTGAAACGGACGGTCAGACACCTGTCCGGAAAACGCGAGGGCCCCGGGCGGCGACCGAGGGATACGACGCGTTCCACCCCGTACGCCGGGCATTCAACTTGCCGTGCGGGAGCGGGCTTTGGTCACTCCAGCACTGCCCCCACCAGGTCCAGCCCCAGGTCGTGGGTGTGGTGGACCGAGAGGCCCTCGTCGAGGAACCAGGCGTCGGTGGCTTCCGGGTGGGGGCCCACGACGCCGACGCGGCCGTTGCCGAAGGGGGTGACCAGGGCGGCGACGGTGCCGTTCGGATAGGTGGCGAGGATGGTGACGCCGGCGTCGCGGTCGAGGATGAAGTGCGGGCCGTCCTGGAAGTAGAGAGTGCGGGGGATGCCGCGCCATGTGGTTTCCACCAGGGTGTCGCGGTCGTTGCGGACGGTGGCGCCGGGTGTGGCGATGTATTGGTCGGTGTCGCCGGGGAGGAGGGCGAAGCCGGGGGTGGCGCCGGCCAGATAGCCGCCCAGGCAGAAGCCCAGGTAACGCCCGCCGCCGTGGACGTAGTCGCGGATCTCGTCGGCGTGCTTCTTCAGGCGGCGGTACGCGGCGGAGAGGGAGCCCCCGCCGGGCTGGGCGTAGACGTGGGCGTGGGCCAGGGCCGCGGCGGAGAGCGGGATCTCCTCGTGCGGTCCGGTGTAGCGGACGTCGAGGTCCCAGGGGCCGGAGGCGAGCAGTGCGGCGACCGCCTCGGAGCAGCCGGCGGGGCGGGCGGCCGGGCCTCGGTAGACGAGGGCCAGGGGGCGCCCGCCGGGAGCGGGGAGCGGAGGCTGTTCCGGGGTGCTCCGGGCACCGAAGGCCCGGCGAAGGGAGTCGAGGAAGTCGGAAGCAGGTGGCATGGATACTCACCGCCACGGTTGGTGGTCGTCACCGGGAGCGCCTGGTGTGGCGAGGGGTCGGCTGGGGTGACGGGTCGTCGGCGGGACGGAGGGCCCGGCCCTGGGCGGGGACGCCGCGCCATGCCGTGCCGGGGGTGAGGTACTCGCCCTTCATGACCAAGGAGAGAGCGTCGAGCCAGACGCCTTCGCCGACGACCCCGTCGTACAGCACGACCGTGCGGCTGCCGACGGTGGCGCCTGCCCGGACGGTGACCTTCGACATCTTCATGACCCGGTCCTCGAACAAGTGCGTCTGCAGGCTTACGCCTGGGCCGATCTCCGCCTCGTCGCCGACCTCGACCAGGTCGAACTCGGTGAGGAAGGTGGTGCTGATCCACGTGCGCCGGCCGATCCGCGCGCCGAACAGGCGCAGCGCGGGCGGCAGGAACGGGGTGCCGGTGAGAGTGGCGAGACCGGCCGGGACGGCGGCCGCCTCGTAGAGACCGGTGACGAACTCGGTGCGGCGGACGAACCAGCTCCACAGGGGCGCGACGTGCGGCTCGTAGGTTCCGATGACGAGGCGTTTGAGCAGGGCACAGTAGGCGATGACGGTCAGGCCTGCGGTCATGAGGAGGAGGGGGGCGAGGAGGACGGAGAGGGCCGGGCCGGTGTCGTGGGCGACGCCGGAGAGGCCGAGGAAGAAGAGGAAGGCGGTCACACCCAGAACGGACGCGGGCATGGTGACGCGGAAGAACTCGATGGCCAGGCGGCGGCGGACCGCCTTGGGCGTGGGCCGGAACGTCAGCTCCTCGGGGAAGTTGCCGCTGCTCTGGCGCTGCGGAAGGTGGATCGCGGGCGAGCCCAGCCAGGAGGTGCCGGCGGGCACCCCGTCCTGCGGAGGAACAGTGCCGACGCCGATCAGGGAGCCCGGCCCGGTCCGCGTCCCGGCAGGCAGGTACGCGGCGTTGCCGACGAACGCGTGGCGGCCGATCTCGGTGGGTCGGCAGTCGACTCGGCCGCCCGCGAAGGCGGCGCCGCCGACCCCCGCCATGTCCGCGACGAAGCTGCCCTCGCCGAGCGCGAGCAGGTCCGGGTCGAGATGGGAGGCGGTGGAGACCTCGGCACCGGGGCCGATGCGCGCACCCAGCAGCCGTAGCCAGGGGACGGTGTAGAGGGTGGCGTACAGGGAGTTGGTGATGGCGAGGCTGGATTCCAGCAGCTTGTCGGAGAGCCACTTGCGGATGCCCAGGGCCGAACGGACCGGGTGGGTGCCGACCGGGGAGCGGCGCAGCACCAGCCGCTTGGCGAGGGCGATCGCGGCGCAGGCGGTGACGACGTAGAGCGGGCCCGCCAGGACGAGGGCGGCCAGGACCGCGAGCGGAGTGCCCCAGGCGAGCCAGGTGAACCAGATCAGCGCGGCGCTCGGCAGCGCGACGGCCAGCCTGAGGATTTCGAGGAGGACGACGCCGAGTTGCGCCGCGGCGACATACCGGGGCCGTCGGCGCTCGGCCGTGCCGCCGGCCCGCAGCATGTCCTCGATGTGCGGGGCCAGCGCCTCCACCGGGACCGGCGGCGATCCGGCCCAGCGGGCCCCGGCCGGCACCACCTCGCCCTCGCCGAGCACCGACTGCTCGCCGAGCCCGGAACCGGCTTCCATATGGGCGCCCGGCTCCAGTACCGCGTGCGCGCCCACGTAGGCGCGGGGGCCGATGTCGATCGGGGCGACCGTCACCCAGCCGTCCGCCACCCGCCAGGCGCCCAGCGTGACGCCGTAGCCGACCGAGGCGTCCGCGCCGACCTGGAGCAGGGACGGCAGCGGGACGGCGCTGGTGGCGAGGGTCGTCCGCGGCCCGATCCGGGCGCCCAGCAGCCGCAGATAGCACCCCACCAGGGGGGAGCCGCTCAGCTCGGGCAGCGGGCTGACTCTCAGCAGCAGGGCGAGCGCCCAGAGGCGGATGTAGGTCGCGCCCCACAGGGGGTATCGGCCCGGCCGGATGCCGGCGGCGAGGGGGCGGGCGAGGACGGCGGGCAGCAGCCAGCGGATGGCGAAGTAGCTGATGAGTGCCGCGAGTACGGACTGCACGGGGACCGTCCCGCTGGTGACGTGTCCCCCGTGCCAGCTGTCGACACCGGCGAAGGGGAGGGTGACGAGGGAGAGCAGGAGGTAGATCACTCCGGCCTGGACCAGACCGGCGGCGGCGATCCGGCCGCTGCCGTGCCGGAGCGGACCGGGGCGGGCCAGGGGTGTCGAGGGCGAGCCGTCGACAGCGGTGACCGGGCCCTCGCCGCGCATCCTGGCGGTGTCGTCCGGCGTGTCCAGGCGTGCGGCGAGCCGGCCCACGGTCGGGTTGGCGTAGAGGTCGCGCAGGGTGGGGCCGACGCCGGCCCCGATGCCCCGGCCGCGGAGCAGCGACACGGCCTGGGCGGCGATCAGCGAGTGCCCGCCGAGATCGACGAAGAAGTCCGCCTCGGTGGACAGCGCGTCGGGGGCGATGCCGAAGACCTCCGCCCAGACGTCCCGCACCTGGGTCTCCAACTCGCCCCGCGGGGCCTTCACACGCCCCCCGCTGACCAGCCGTCGGCCGGTCGGGGCGGGCAGCTGCTTCCGGTCCACCTTGCCGCTCGGCAAGGCGGGCAGCCGAGGCAGGATGTCGAGGAAGTGCGGGACCATATAGGCGGGGAGCCGCTGCCGCAGGTGCCCGTGCAGGCGGGCGATCAGGGCATCCTCGTCCCCCGTCCCGGACCGTACCGTGCCGGTCCGCCGCGCCGTGCCATGTGCCGTCGGCACCACGTATGCGGACAGTTCCCGGCGGTTCCCCGCTCCGTTCTGGTCCGGTATCGCGACGAGCGCGGTGGCAGCCTCGGCCACGCCGGGATCTTCGAGCAGCACATTGTCGATCTCGCCGAGATCGACGCGGTATCCCCGGACCTTGACCTCGTCGTCGGCCCGCCCCAGAAACTCGATCTCGCCGTCCACCGTGAGCCGGCCGAGGTCGCCGGTGCGGTAGAGCCGGCTGTCCCGGGGGGCCAGCGGGTGCTCGATGAAGCGTTCCGCGGTCAGTTCCGGACGCCCCACATAGCCCCGGGCGACACCGGGACCGCCGACACAGATTTCGCCGACCGCCCCCGCGGGGACCAACCGGCGACGGTCGTCCAGCAGCACCACCGTGTAGGTGGGCAGCGATGTGCCGATCGTGACCGGCCGCCCCGGCCGGAGTTCCGTGACGGTCGCGGTGACGGTCGTCTCCGTCGGCCCGTACGTGTTGAGGATCCGGCGCCCCGGCCGGCTCCACCGCTCGACGAGCTGAGCCGGGCAGGCTTCGCCGCCCACCACGATGGTACGGATCCCCGGCAGGTCTCTGGGGATCGTCGCCAGCAGCGTCGGCACGCAGTACAGCACCGTGATCCCGGACTCCTCCAGCGTGTCGGCCAGTTCGGCGCCGAACAGCCCGGTTCCGGAGCCGACAGGCCCTGCGACGAGGGTTGCGCCGACCGTCCAGGTCGGCCAGATCTCCTCGATGGAGAAGTCGAACGCGATGATCATGCCCTGGTGGACCCGGTCTTCCGGACGTATGTCGTAGATGTCCGGGACGACGTCGAGGAAGTTGCAGATGCTGGAGTGCGCGATGGCCACGCCCTTGGGACGGCCGGTGGAGCCCGAGGTGTACATGATGTAGGCGAGGGGGTCGTCGCCGGCCGTGCAGGCGGTGGGCTCGTCGGCCCGCAGGCCCGCCGCTCCCCGCCGGACGCCTGTCGCCCCATCCCGGACATGCGGCGTGTCCGGCCGGGTGGCCGGCACGGAGGCCAACGCGGCCCCGCACCGGTCGAGTTCCACCAGCCGCGTCCGCTCCCCGAGGTCCGGCTTCTCGCGGTCCAGCTCCCGGAGGTTCGGCTCCCGGAGGTTCGGCTTCCTGAGGCTTGGCTTCACGCGGTCCGACACCCCCGCCGACACCTCCGCCGGCAGCCCGGCCGCCAGCTCGGACACCGTCAGCACCGCGTCCACCTGCGCGTCCGCCGTGATGAAGGCGACCCGGTCCGGGGGCGCCGTCGGGTCGACCGGTACGAACGCGGCGCCCGCCTTGCCCACCGCCAGCAGCGCGGCGTACATGTCCACCGATCGCGGCAGCAGGATCGCGACCCGGGACCCCTGGCCGATGCCCAGCCCACGGAGAAGGTGCGCGAGCCGATTGGCGCGGGCGTCGAGTTCGGCGTAGGTCAGGACGTGCTCCCCGCACTCCAGTGCCGTTGCCGAGGGCACCCGGTCACAGCTGGCTTCGAAGAGGCAGTGCAGGCGCGCCGCGCCCCGCTTGGTCGTGGCCATGACTCCATCGCATCGCCGAACCCCGGTGATCGCATCTCCGGTCCGGGCATCTCGTTGACCTGCCCGTTTTCTCAGGGTGCGGGCTGCATTTCGTGCGGGCAGGGCCGGGGCCCATCCGTGGGACGGGGCAGGGCGAGGTGGGCCGATCCGTGAAACGGGCCGTGTCGGGGCGGTCATCTACGGACGGGGCGAGACGGGTCATCCGCGGGACGGGGGCCGTCGGCAATCAGCGACTGGCCGGCGCGACGAGGGGGCGCACCACGGAATCCGGCATCGATGGCGACATCGAGCGGAGGTGAGCCGCAAAAGGGCGGGCGCCACAGTGCTGTCCCGGTGTCCTCTCCGCGCGAGGGAGCCATTCTGGGAGCCCATCACGGCGTCTGGTTGCGGACGAACACGGACTGCCACGGACGATGGCGCCGCACAGACGCAGGTGAGCCGGGGCCTTCGAACCCCTCTCCCTCAGCGCTCGGTTAGGCCTGCCTTAACGGCGCCATAAGGATCTCTTCCCTCCGCCCCCGGCAGGCGACTTCGACGGCTGCCGGGGCTAGCTTGCTGATCGCCCCCCACGGGATCGGCCGCAGGTCACATCCGGCTGTGGAGCCGTCTGTCGGCGTGGTCCCGCTCGTGCTCACCGCGGCCCTGTCCGCGTCGGTCCGTGACCGCGCGTCGGATGGCGGCCGGCGCGGGCGGTGAGACTCCGGGGCCTGTCCGGCGGCTCAGGTCGGACAGGCCCTGGCGACGGCCGCAGCCGCTGGGGACGGCTGCGGACGTCTCGCGGTGGTCGGCAGGCAGCAGGGGTCAGCTGAACGCGGACGCGCAGGTCGTCCGCGTGGCGTGCCCCGGGTCGAGCGCGTTGGCCACCTCATGGAAGGCGATCCGGTCGGTGAGCCCGATCAGCAAGTGCTCGGAGAGGTCGAGCGCGCACAGGTTCTGCAGCAGGACGTTGTTGACGTCGGACCCGCTGAGGAACTGCGAACCGTACGGCGTGACCACTTCGTCGTGCTTGGTCGCGATGACCGTGTAGTGGACGCCGGCCACGGTGTCCCCACCCGCGTTGAGCTCGGCCAGGAAGGCGGAGCCCGCCACCTGGTCGGCGAGCCCGGGGGTGGCGGCAGAGAGGAGTTCCTCGGCGCCGGGGAAGTACGGCAGCAGGTTGGCCAGTCCGCTCAGGGTGGTGCCGTGGTTGTCGGGCGCGACGCCCACGAGGGCGTTCACCTTGGCGGCGCCGCCGAGGAACTTGAGGTAGTAGCGCGGCATCATGCCGCCCTGGGAGTGGCCGACGATGTCGACCTTGGAGGCGCCGGTCGCGCCGAGCACCTTGTCGACGAAGGTCTGGAGCTGCTCGGCGGACGTGGCGATGGGGCCGAGCCCGTAGAAGAGGGGGACGCCCGGCAGCTGGCCGTAGTCGAGGGAGAAGACGCAGTAGCCGCGGCTCTCCAGGTAGGGGGCGAGGGCCAGCCAGTTGTCGACGGAGTTGGCGAACGTCCCGTGGACGAGGACGACGGGGCGGGGGTGGGCTGCGGACGGCTGGCAGGAGTAGTCGTTCCAGCCGCTGCTCGGGGCGGCGGCTTCGGCCGTGGCGGCCGGGACGATGGCGACCGAGGCGGTCAGCAGAAGCGCTGCAAGCGGTCTGAGCAGGCGTTTCCAGGGCAGCATCGGGTGATCTCCTTGTGGCTCATGGGGGGTGCGACGGCTCTACGTCCTGTGATCCGGATCACGAGGATGCTGTGCACTCGTCAAGTTACGAACGAGTAGGTCTTCTGGGAAGTTACGCGTCAGTAAAAACTTTCACCGATAGCCCACCACACCAGCGGCATCTGGTAATGGGCTGAACGTATGTGACGACCCGTCACCATGCGGGCCTGACCGGCCCATAGGGTGCGATGGACAGCAACTGACGCAGCAGTGAGCGCATTTCGGACTCTCCGAGCAGCTCCGCCCACGACCCCACCGCCTCGGCCGCGGCCTCCTCGGCGGCCCGGGTGCAGGCGCGGCCGCGCTCGGTCAGCACCACCAGCCGGGCGCGAGCGTCCCCGGGATGGGGCCGCCGCTCGGCGTACCCCTTGCGCACGATCTCGTCCACGAGCTGGCTCGCCGCCTGCTTGGTCACCCCGAGGTGGGCGGCCAGCTCCGTGACGGTCGCGCCGTCCGGGGCGAGCCGGGCGAACGCGAAACCGTGTGCGGGCCGCAGCCCTTCGAAGCCCCGCGCGACAACACCGGCATGAATGCGCTGGGTCAGCTCACCCGCGACGGCGAGCAGGGCGGCGGACAGGGCCATGGCTTCGGAGTTCTGCACGCAGGCATTGAAACACCCTTGACCAGATGGTCAAGCTGCTTGACCATAGTCTGGTAGTCAAGCAACTTGACCATCTCTCTCCGGAGGCGTCCATGCCCGTCGTCCGTTCCCGCCAAGCCGTCACCCACGAGATACACGGAGCCCGTTTCGTCGCGTACGCCACTTCCTCGACCGGCAGCAAGGAACTGTGCGCCTGGCGCGGCGAGATCCCCGCCGGTACCCGCGCCCCCTCGCACACGGTCAGCCGGGAGGAGATCTTCCATCTGCTCAGCGGTGAGCTGCTGATCACGCTCGACGGCCGCACCGAGCGGATCACCGCGGGGGACACGGTGATCGTCAATCCCGGTACGACCCTCGGCGTCGAGAATCCGACGGGTGAGGTCGCCGTCTCCTGGGTCACCACCTCCATCGGTCTGGAGGCGGAACTCGCCGACGGTACGCGGATCGCTCCCCCGTGGGCCCGCTGACCGGCGGAACAGCTACGCGGCCAGCGCCCCTGGCATCACCGCGCGCGGCCCGAACCTGGCTCGCGCGCGGTCCGCGACCTCCTCGATCCGGCGGACCTTCTCGTCCACGGGGTCGAAGGTGAGCTGATGGGCCGTCTGCTCGGCGGAGGTCAGCCCCTCCGCGCGCAGGGCGAACGCGCGCACCCGGGCACGCTGCAGCCCGAGCGCCTCGTACATGCGGTACGCCTCGGCGGTGAGCGCCGCCGAGTGCGCGGTCGGCTCGGCGAGGGTACGGCTGCGGGTCGTCGCGGAGCGGTCGGCGTAGCGCACGGTGAGGGTGAGCGTGCGGCACACCCGCTCGAGGTCGCGCAGCCGGGTGCCCAGTTCCTCGGTGGCGGACAGCAGGGCGCGCCGGTGCCGGACCGGGTCCAGTTCGTCGCGCTCGAAGGACCGTTCGGTGGAGAGCGAGCGCGAGACGGCGTTGGGTACGACCCGGCCGCGGTCGACGCCGTTCGCCTTCTCGTGCAGTTCGCGTCCGGCCCGGGCGCCGACGAGCCGCTGCACCGCCGAGAGGGGCGCATCGGCGAGCTTGCCGACGGTGTCGAGCCCGTACTCGCACAGAGTGCGGGCGGTGACGCCGCCGACCCCGGGCAGGGCCCGGACCGGCAGAGGGGCCAGGAACGCGGTGACGGCGTCCGGCTCCCCGGGGACCACGCGGACCGTCCCGGGCGCCGCCTCCCGCAGGGCCATACGGGCCAGCATCGGCCCGGGCCCGGCGCCGATCGCGCAGTCGACCCCGTGGTGCGCGAGGGCCCGTACCCGGATCAGTGTGGCCAGTTCGGCGGCGTCCCGTCCGAAGTAGCGCTGGGCGCCCCGCAGATCGGCCAGCGCCCCGTCGGGCGGCAGCGCCTCGACGACGGGGGTGAACTCCTCGAGGAGTCCGAGCAGCCCCGGCAGCGCCGCCTCATACATCACAGGCAGCTGGAAACGTACGCAAAGGATGGTCATCCCGCACTCCCCGGACTCTGGTGCCACAACTTCTTTCCACCCGCCGGGCCTTCGCCCGCGGGACGCAGATCGGCCCAGGGGTTCATCTCGTACCCCGTGGACATCCGGATGCGGCGGCCCTTCGCCGCGTCACCGTCGCCGTCGTCGTCCGGCTGCCTCGGCGCGGGCTCGGCCAGTCGCTCCGCCACCACGTCGAGGCCGCCCTCGGCGCGCAGTTCGGCCAGTTCGGCGAGGTTCCAGGCGGCGGAGCCCACCACGCTCAGGCTGCGCGGTCCGCGCCGCTGCACCACTCCGCGCACCAGCAGCAGCCAGGAGTGGAAGACGGTGTGGGCACAGGCGTCGTGGGAGTCGTCGAAGAAGGCGAGGTCGACCAGACCCGTGCCGTCGTCCAGCGTGCTGAAGATGACCCGCTTTCCGGAGCGGATGGGCGGGGTCTGGGTGGCCGCCTTGGCGCCCGCGACCAGTACCGTCTCGCCGTGCCGCGCCGAGCGCAGCCGGCGTGCCGGGACCACGCCCAGTTCGTCGAGGAACGCACGGTGGTCGTCCATCAGATTGCGTGAGGCGTCCATGGAGAGCACGCCGAGTTCGGCGCTGAGCCGCTCGGCCGCGGAGAGGTCGGGGAGCCCGGCCGAGGCCGTCTTCCGCCCGCCCGCCAGGGGGAGTTGGCCGCCGCCTCCGCTCCGGGCGCCCCGGTGCAGCTCGGTCAGGTGCAACTGGAGGTCGCGGCGGTTGGCGCCGAACGCGTCCAGCCCGCCGACCTGGGCGAGCCGCTGGGCGACGGGACGGCTCGGCCGGGCCCGCTCCCAGAAGTCGAGCAGCGAGGCGTACGGCTGCCCGGCCTCGATCCGCTTCGCCTCGGCCTCGCTGATGCCGTGCACGTCGGAGAGGGCGAGACGGAGCCCCCAACGCCCGGTGGATCCCATGGATTCAGACACCAGTTCGATCCGATGTGCCGACCCCGACTTGTTCACGTCCAGCGGCAGGATCGGCACCCCCCGGCGCCGCGCGTCCGCCAGCAGCAGCCGCTTGGGATACATCCCGGGGTCGTGGGTGAGCAGCCCGGCGTAGAAGGCGGCCGGGTGATGGGCCTTCAGCCACGCCGACTGGTACGTCGGGACGGCGAAGGCGACCGCGTGCGCCTTGCAGAAGCCGTAGGAACCGAAGGCCTCGACGATCTCCCAGGTACGCCGAATCGTTTCTGTGTCATATCCGTTCGCCGCCGCCCGCTGGGCGAACCAGACCCGGATCCGCCCCTGCGACTCCGCGTCGGACAGCCCGCGCCGCACCCGGTCCGCCTCGTCGCGCCCGCAGCCGGTCATGATGTCCAGGATGTGGATGATCTGCTCGTGGAAGACGACGACGCCGTACGTCTCCTTCAGCGGCTCCTCCAGGTCCCGGTGCGGATAGCGGATGGGCGCCCGTCCGTGCCGCGCCTCGATGAACGGCCGGACCATGTCGGCCGCCACCGGACCGGGCCGGAACAGGGAGATGTCCACGACGAGATCGTGGAAGTCGGCCGGCTGGAGCCGGCCCACCAGGTCCCGCTGACCCGGTGACTCGATCTGGAAGCAGCCCAGCGTCTCGGTGGAGCGGATGAGGCCGTACGTCGCCGGGTCGCCCGGCGGCAGGGAGTCCAGGTCGAGCCGCTCCCCCGCCGTCCGCTCCACCTCCGCGACCGCGTGCGCCATCGCGGACTGCATCCGCACGCCGAGCACGTCGAGCTTGAGCAGCCCGAGCTCCTCGACGTCGTCCTTGTCGAACTGCGACATGGGGAAGCCCTCGCCGCTGGTCGGCATGACCGGTGTACGGGAGAGAAGGGAGGCGTCGGAGAGCAGCACCCCGCACGGGTGCATGGCGACGCCGCGCGGAAGGGCGTCCAGGGCCTCGACCAGTTCCCAGAAGTTTCCGTAGCTCTCCCGTTCCGCGGCCAGCGACTTGAGTTCGGGCAGTTCGTCCAGGGCCGCGCGGGCATCACGGGCGCGGATGTGCGGGAAGGACTTGGCGATGCGGTCGATGTCGGCCGGGTCCATGGACAGGGCCGCGCCCACGTCGCGGATCGCGTGACGGACACGGTAGGTCTCCGGCATCGCGACCGTCGCCACCCGCTCGGTGCCGAACCGGCCGATGATCGCACGGTAGACCTCGAGCCGGCGCGCGGACTCCACGTCGATGTCGATGTCGGGCAGGGCCAACCGGCGCTTGGACAGGAAGCGCTCCATCAGCAGACCGTGCTCGACGGGGTCGGCGTGCGCGATACCGAGGAGGTGGTTGACGAGGGAGCCCGCGCCGGAGCCGCGCGCGGCGACCCGGATTCCCATCTTCCGTACGTCATCCACGACTTGGGTGACCGTGAGGAAGTAGGACGCGAACCCGTGGTGGGCGATGATGTCCAGTTCGTCGTGCATCCGCTCCCAGTAGGCGCGCCTGGTGTCGTAGCCGCGCAGCACCATGCCCGCGGCCGCCCGGGAGGCGAGCGCGCGCTGGGCGGTGCGGTGGCCGGCGCCCACCAGGTACGGCTCGGGGAAGTGGACCGTGCCGATGCCGAGGTCGTCCTCGGGGTCGACCAGGCACTCGGCGGCGGTGTCCCGGGTCTGCTCCAGCAGGCGGTGGGCGGTGTCACGGCGGTAGCCCGCGGCCTCGACGATCCGCTCGGCGACCGTGAGCATGGCCGGTGCGTCCTTGAGCCAGGCCTCTCCCGAGTCCAGTTCCTTGGTGGGGTCGACGGGGACGAGACGGCGGGCGGCGTCCAGGACGTCGGCGACCGGGCCGAGGCCCGGGTCGGCGTACCGCACGGCGTTGCTGAGCACGGGACGGATGCCCTGCTCGACGGCGAGGCCGAGGGTGCGGGCGGCCAGGCGCAGCGAGCCGGGTCCGGTGCCGGTGCGGCCGTGCCAGACGACCTCCAGACGCAGGGCGTCGCCGTAGATCTCGCGCCAGGGCGCCAGCAGCCTGGCCGCACGGTCCGGCCGTCCCGCGGCGAGGGCGCGGCCCACGTCGGAGGCGGGGCCGAGCAGGACGGTCAGACCGTCGCCGTGGTTGTCGGCCCAGGGCAGCAACGGGGTGCCCTCGGATGAGGGAGAAGCCGAGGGCCTGGGGGAATGGACGGCGGTGACCAGCCGGCACAGATCGGCCCAGCCGCGGGCGCCGTCGCGGGCGAGGAAGACCGCGCGCGGTGTCGACTCGTCGATGAAGGCACCCCCGCGTACGGGAGTACGGCGTCTCTCCCAAGCTCTCGACTCGTCCCCCGCTCCCGGCCTCGCTCGATCGGGGGAACCCCCAGGAGCAGGGGTGCCCCCCGTCCGCCGTACGAGCCCGGGCTCCCCCACCGCGAGCTCCACCCCGAACAGCGGCCGGACGCCCGCCGCCGCGCAGGCCTTGGTGAACCGGACCGCGCCCGCGACGGTGTCCCGGTCGGTGAGCGCGAGGGCGTCCATGCCCAGCTCACCGGCGCGCTCGGCCAGCCGCTCCGGGTGCGAGGCGCCGTAGCGCAGGGAGAACCCGGAGGCGGTGTGCAGATGCGTGAAACCCGGCACACGCACCTCCCGTACCCGTGAGTTCCGCACACGGCTCTCGAACGCCAGTTCCCATCTCCCCCATCCCCACCATAGACCAATTTTCGAACTCTCGTGCGACATCCGTCGAGCGTGTCCGGTCTGCGCGGACACGGTGATGCCACGCGACTGCGGGCGCCTGGACCGTGCGGTGGGGCCCACCGGAGGGGCCGCCCCACCGGAGCGCATACGGGAGTCCCGGACATAAGCGTGCATACGGGAGCCCAGGGACAAAAGGGAGTCCCGCCCCCATGAGCGCGGGGGCGGGACTGCGCCGACGGCGGGAGGATCAGCCGATCTGGGCGCCGACCGCCGAGAGCGCCTCGGTGACCGGCTGGAAGAAGGTCTCGCCACCCGCGCTGCAGTCGCCGCTGCCACCGGAGGTGAGGCCGATCGCGGTGTCGCCGTCGAAGAGCGAGCCGCCGCTGTCACCGGGCTCGGCGCAGACGTCCGTCTGGATGAGGCCGCTGACCGTGCCCTCCGAGTAGTTCACGGTGGCGTCCAGGCCGGTGACCGTGCCGGAGTGCACATGGGTCGTCGAACCGCTGCGGCTCACCTTCTCGCCGACGGTCGCTTCGCCGGCCTTGGTGATCGTCTGCGTGGAGCCGTTGTAGAGGTCGACCGCGCTCGGGTGGTCGACCTGCGCGGTGTACTTCACCAGACCGAAGTCGTTGCCCGGGAAGCTGGACTGCTCGTTCTGGCCGATCACCTGGCCGCTGGAGTCCGACCAGCTGGAGATCGCCTGGGTGCAGTGCCCGGCGGTGAGGAAGTACGGCTGCCCGTCCTTGACCACGTTGAAGCCGAGCGAGCAGCGCCCGCCGGAGCCGGTGATGGCGTCACCGCCCGCGATGAAGGGCTTGAACTCCCCCTTGGAGCGCTTGAGCTCGGCCTTGGCCCCGAGTCCGTCGACCACCTTGGTGAGCTTGGCCCACTCGGTCCCGGAGACGGTCTTGTCGGCGGTGACGACGACCGTGTTGGTCGTGGGGTCGGTCGCCCAGGACGTGCCGGGGATGGTCGCGTCCTTCTTGAGCGTGGTGCGGGCGCCCGTCAGTTCGGCCAGGGAGTTCTGGACGATTCTCGCCCGGGCGCCGGCGGCCTGGACCGTCCGCGCGGCCGCATCGTCCAGCACGTTGACGACGAGCTGCTTCGTCTTCGCGTCGTAATACGTTCCGGCCGCGTCGGTGCCCAGGTCCTGACCGAGCGTCGAGGCGAGCTTTCCGGCCGCGACGGCTGAGAGCGTGTGGGGCGCCTCGGCCTGGCCGGTCTCGCTCGCGTTCGCATTCTGCAAGGTGACACCCGCGGCGATCAGCGCGGCGACGGCCCCGCCTGCCATGGCGGCCCGCCGCCGGGATATGCGTCGGTGCTTCAACTCACGTCCTCCTGTGGGGGGTCGGCCGCGGAGATTGTGGGGACCGCCACGACCGTAAGGCGAACGGGTACGGAGGCGGCGCGGCACACGAGCCACGTCCGCACCCACCGTATGGCCCCACTATTCCGAGGCCCACAGGGAGCACACAAGGTCGACTTCAGGACGCGCGCAGGCCAACGGCCGTACGCCCCCCGCCCCATGACCGCTTCTGCTTCACCCTCCGGATCGATTCCCGCTGCAAACGTTCCGGAAGGGTTATCCCTCTGCCCCGCACGAGGTCTAATCCTGTCTTGATTTCGACCCTTCGGGGTCCGGATCCGAGAGAGGGACGACAGACGGGAGTTGCTCCTGCACCGATTGCTCCGCCGTCGGGGGCGCCGGGGTCTGCGGGGCCGGCATCGCCGCGGCCTGCTGCCCGGGGACCCCGGCCACCGGCTGCTGCGCCCGCTCCAGGAACCTCAGCAGCTCCACCGGGAAGGGCAGGACGAGCGTGGAGTTCTTCTCCGCGGCGACGGCCACCACGGTCTGCAGCAGCCGCAGTTGCAGCGCCGCGGGTGTCGCGGCCATCTGCTGCGCCGCTTCAGAGAGCTTCCTGGACGCCTGGAGTTCCGCGTCGGCGTTGATGACGCGGGCCCGCCGCTCACGATCCGCCTCGGCCTGCCGGGCCATGGACCGCTTCATCGTCTCCGGCAGCGACACGTCCTTGATCTCGACCCGGTCGATGGTGACGCCCCACTCCACGGCCGGGCTGTCGATCATCAACTCCAGCCCCTGGTTGAGCTTTTCGCGATCGGAGAGCAGATCGTCCAGCTCACTCTTGCCGATGATGGACCTCAGCGACGTCTGGGCCATCTGTGAGACGGCGAACCGGTAGTCCTCGACGCGGACGATCGCGTCGGCGGGCGAGGTCACCTTGAAGTAGACCACGGCGTCCACGCGCACCGTGACGTTGTCCCGGGTGATGCCCTCCTGCGCGGGCACCGGCATCGTCACGATCTGCAGATTGACCTTCTGGAGCCGGTCGACGAAGGGCACGACCATCGTCAGTCCGGGCTCCCGCACCCCGGGCCTGAGCCGCCCGAGACGGAACACCACGCCCCGCTCGTACTGTTTGACGACCCTGGCCGCCGCCATCGCATAGACGGCGCCCACGGACACAAGGGCCGCTCCCGCCGTCAACAGCTCCTCGACCATGCCGGCCCCCTGGGGTCCGAAGCGGGCGTGTTGAGGGGAACACGCCGCACTCACCGCGTGTACTTCGACGGTAACTCCGCGGTGCGCCCAAGGGCGAGCCCCCGCACGCCAGTTGCGTGCGGGGGCCCACCTGCTGCCGACTGGGCTCGGGCCGTGCCCGGATGCCGGAATGCCGGGCTCAGTAGACGTGCACCCCGTAGGCGCTGAGCGCCTCGGTGACCGGCTGGAAGAAGGTCGTACCACCGGAGGTGCAGTTGCCGCTGCCGCCGGAGGTCAGACCGTAGGCGGTGGAGCCGCCGTACAACGGGCCGCCGGAGTCACCGGGCTCGGCGCAGACCGTGGTCTGGATGAGGCCGTAGACGATCTCACCGTTGCCGTAGTTGACCGTCGCGTTGAGCGCGGTGACCCGGCCGCTGTGCGTCCCGGTCGTGGAGCCGCGGCGGTAGACGGTGGTGCCGACCGAGGGCGTGGCCGCGCTGGTGATGTCCTGGCTGCCCACGGCGCCCGACTTGGTGACCGAGCTGTTGGTGTAGCGCACGATGCCGTAGTCGTTGCCCGGGAAGGAGGAGCCGGCCGTGGTGCCGAGCGTGGTGGTGTGCGAGGAGTTCGACCACCAGGTACCGGCGCCGTCGGTGCAGTGACCGGCGGTGAGGAAGTAGTAGTTCCCGCTGGAGTCCTGGACGTTGAAGCCCAGCGAGCAGCGCCAGCTACTCGCATAGATGGCGTCGCCGCCGGAGATCAGCTTGTTGAACTTGCCCGGGGTGTGCTTGATGGTGAGGGCACCGGCGTTGCCGCCGGCAGCCTTCTTGATCTTCGCGATCTCGGCCTTGGAGACCGTGCTGTCGACGGTGACGACGACGCGGTTCGTCGCGGGGTCGACGGCCCAGGCGGTACCCGCGACATCGGAGTTGAGCACCGAGTCGCTCGCCTTGGTGAGCTGGTTCGCGCTGAAGGTGTGCACGTCGCTCGCGTTCGCGTTGGGGACCGCGATCGCGGCAGCGGCCACGAATCCGGTGGCCACGGCCATGAACCGGGTCCGTCTCGCGATGCCGCTTGTGGGGGTGGTGCGCTTGATCCTCACTTTTCGTTCCCTCCAAGGGAAGTCGGGGGCCCACGTGGGGTTGGGGCCCGTGAGGCGCAGCCAAGGGCGCCCTGCCCGGATTCCGGACAAGTCGTGCTCCTGACAAGCGCTGTGGGGGAGTATTCGGCCACACGACCGACCGACGCAAGGGCGCCTTTCGGCCGTGCAGCGTTCAACTTAGGGACGAGCCGGATACATTGAGGGACTTCTACAGCAAGGTGCGCTCCCCCGCCTCGATCGCGACGCCCAGCGTGTTGCCGGGCGGCGGGAAGGGGCAGATGAAGTGGTCCGCGAAAGCGCACGGCGGCAGCAGAGCCCGGTTGAAGTCCACCGTCGTACGCCCGTCGGCGTCGGGCGCGGGCGGCCGCAGGAACCGGAAGCGGTAACTGCTGTCCCCGCTGGTGGTGTCGGCGAAGACGGCCCACAGGGAGCCGTCGCCCTGCACCGACACCTGGAGCGTGAGGTCCTGTCCTTCGAGCGTGAAGGCGAGCACTCCGCCGAGGCCGAGGCCTCGATGCCGGCCGTCGGCGTTCTCGACGTGTACGGTGCGGTCCTCGCCGTACGGGGTGAAGTGGCCCTCGACCGACCAGCGCGGCTCGTAGGGCGTGGCGTCGATGCCCTTGAATGCCTGGCGGGCGGGCGCGGCGGGATCGTAGTCCCGAACGCCCCTGACTCCCTCGCGGACGAGGACGACCAGACGGTGCTCGCCTGCCGCGACGCGGGCCGCGGTCACGGGTCCGGGGTCGGCGTCGAGGCGGACCTCGCCGGCGAACGGCTTCCCGTCGACGGTCAGACCGTCGCCTTCGGTCGCCGTCAGCACCACCGCGTCACCGTCGTCCGCCCACTGGCCGGGAATGTTCGGAATTCGCCCTTCCGGGTAGTCCTCCAGCCAGGAGGTGCCGGTCAGCGCGAGCGGCCCGTAGGGCTCCGACACCTGGGCGGTGCGGTGCTCGTGCCACTGCTTCCACTCGTCGGATGCGTCCGTCGTCATGTGATCAACCCTTCCATATGGGATCCGCAGGCCCGAGGTGCGAGCGCAGCGTGCCCCGCGTGTATTCCGTTCGGACCGGACCGCGCTGCTGGAGCAACGGCTCGGCCCGGTCCGCGAACTCGCCCCGTCCGCCCGGGACGGACGGGGCTTGAGGATGAACCCATCGGCCGCGTCCGTCCGGACGAACTCGTCCGCCTCCGCGGCGAAGGCCCGGCAGTACCGGAGAAGCACCGCCGTCCGCCTGTCTCCATGACGGTCCGTCGGATGTCCGGTGGCACGGTCAGGCCGCGGTGCGAAGGGACAGCCGGCGCAGGAAGTCGAGCGCGGACCGTGCCGCCGCGTCGTTCTGCCGGAACGCCGGTCCGCCCGTGCGGGGCCGGGTGAACGCGCCCGAGCCCCGGCCGTCGGTGTGCGGGCCGAGTGCGAAGCGCCGCGGATGAGGGCGGCCGGACCGGTCAAGGACACGCCCGTCGGCGGGGTCCACCGCGAGCAGTCCCTCGGCGGTGGCCGCGGCCCCCTCCGCATGCAGCTCCCGCAACAGCCGGTCCCGGGTGCGCTCGACCGTGGGGTGGGGCAGCCGCGCCTCGACCAGCGCGCGGGCCTCGACGGACACGCCGGGCACGGTGGCGCTCGCCGCCCGGAACACCCCGTCCTCGGCGGTGACCGTCATGCCGGCGCCGAGGAACCTCAGCACACCGGCCCGGGACAGCGCGAGCATCTGCCGCAGCCGGGGCCCGGGCGGCCCGGACGCCAGATAGCTGAAGAAGCCGTGCCACCAGGACCCGATGTCGCCGAGCCGCACCAACTGCCCGTAAACGGAGAGCAGTCCGAGAAAGACGGCCAGGTCGGGGCTGTGCGCGGAGTCGTGCCGCCGTGCCAGGTCCGCCTCCACATAGGCGCGCAGCCCGTCCTGGAGCGCCTCGTGGGACCGGTAGCGCACTCCGTCCAGCGGATGGTCGAGCGCGGCGAGATCGAGCCGGTCGGCCGGGTCGGGAACGGCGGCGGCGACCAACGCCGGCAGCGACGCCGGGTCGGCCACGGCGTACTTCTCCTCGAAGTCCGTCCAGGCGGCGGCGGTGCGCTCGGGATGGGCCGTGAACAGCCGGTGGTAGTGGGCGAAGCCCAGTTCCTTCTCGACCAGCGGCCACACGTCCCGCCGGAAGTCGAAGCCTCCCGGGCGCGCGAGCAGGGCGTCGACCTGGGCGGGACCGAAGAAGCGCGGCAGCGGCGGCCGCTCGCCCGTCCAGTCGTAGCCGATCTTGGAGTGGTACGGCACGCCGCGCCGGGAGCCGACGTACAGGACCGGTTCTCGGCCCGAGGGGACGTAGACGTCGCCCTCGTACCGTCCGCCGCGCCCCTCGGTGAGCAGCACCATGAGGTCGACGAAGGCGAGTCCGAAGCCACGGACGAGGACGGATTCGCCGGCCTTCAGCGAGGACAGCTCGGTGTCGGCCGTGAAGTCGGGCGGCAGATGGACCAGGCCGTGCGTGCGCGCGTACGACGCCAGGGCGCGCTGCTCCTCGTCGAGTTCGGCGTCGAGATGGCCCAGCGTGAGAACGACGAGGTCGGCGAGAAGCGGCTCGGGCCGTCCCTGGAGCCACACCAGCTGCCGGCCCTCACGCGGCCCCTCGACCCGGAGGGCGAGACGGGGGTGGTGGTGGACGTGGATACCGGGCGGCAGGGCGGCGACCGTCTGCTCGTACACCCAGCGCAGGTACGCGCCCTGCCGCTGCCGGTCGGCGAAGACGCGCCCCTCGACGCCCGCCCACTCGTGCAGCGTCGGCCCCCCGCGCACGGGGCCCTCCATGGTCACCGTCTCGTCGGTGAACATGGTCACGTCCTCCGCGTGCGAGTTCATCCACAGCAGCGGTGACTGCGCCTCGCGCCAGATGCGTCCGCCGCCCGGGGGGTACGGGTCCACGAGGTGCACGTCGAGCTCCGAACCGGCATACAGCTCAGGCGCGTTGGCGGCGATTCGTTCCAGCAGACCGGTCCCCCGGGGCCCGGCTCCCACGATCACCAGAGAAGGCCTCATCGGAGGACTCCCGCAGGGACGAGAGAGCCCGCGGTCCACTGGCCCGGACGGTGCCGGGGGACGATACGCGGGGGTGCGGCTTCTTCGGCTGCCGCGGCCGGTGGGACGAGGGTGTCGGAGGACATGCGAAGGCTCCGTGATGCGTCGAGTCGAACACGGGATGCCTTCACACAGGCGACATGCGGCCGAGCCCCTCAGCAGGGCCGCCCACCGAGGGTACGGGGGCGTTTCCCCCGGCTGTCAAGGCTGTCCATACTGTGAGCTGTGCGTCTCAAGTCGGTTGACGTGGATACGGAAGCCTGTTCCACTTGGCACATGCATCGACAGCAGCGGCTGGTCACCCGCTCCCACATCGACTTCGGTCGTGTGTGGTCCTGTTCCTGTTGAGCCGACCCCCTGCTCGCCCCGGTTTTGCCGGGCCTCTTCCGCGTACCTCCCGCGCCTTCACACGCGTTTCCCTCCCCTCTTCGCGTTTCCCCTCCCTCGCGCTGTTCCGCCTTCTGCTCCCAGGAGACCGCAGACCATGCGTGCGTCCTCACGCTCCCGCCACGGCTTTCTTCACCTGTGTCCGCACCGTGCCGGCGGCCCCTGTCCCTGACCGCGTGCGGCGAACTCGGTGATCACCGGGCCCGCCGCCGGAATCGACGGACGGCTCTCCCAGCACGATGCCCCGTCAGGGGGCGTACCGGCAGCGCCTCAGCAGTCGCAGCCGCAGTCGCAGCAGTCACAACCATCGCAGCCGTCACAGCAGTTGCCGCAGCACTCGCACACGTCGCAGCAGTCGCAGCAGTCTTGGCAGGCCCCCTCCTTGCGCTCCCGGCTCCAGGGGTCCTCGTACGTCCCGCAGCACAGTTGGCAGGTGCAGGCGAGGCCCAGCCACACCGCGCAGCCCGCGATGAGCCCGCGCCGGTCGCGGCGGGGCGGCTCCGGCGGCGGGCCTCCCGGATCCCCGGGGCCGCCGGGCGCGTACGGTCCGCTCGGCGTGTACGGCCCCGAAGGCGGTGGCCCGTACAGCCGGGGCGCGTCGTGCGAGCAGGCGGTCGTACCGAAGGCTCGGTCCACGGAGTTCCGCAGCTCGTGGACGAGCAGGACGTGCGCGAGACGTTTGTCGGCGAAGGTCACTTCGCGCAGCGCGAGCCGTATGCCGTGCAGCGCGTCGTCGGCGAGGCGACGGGCCTCCTCCAGCGAGGTACCGGTGGCCGTCAGAGGGTTCCAGGCACCTGACGCGGCGTCGGCCGCCCTGTCCTCGACGGCGTCCAGCAGGTGGGCGAGCCGTCCGAAGAGCAGGCCCGCCTCGGCGAGCGGCTCGGCGTTGCCGGGACGTCCGGCCAGGACCGCCGTGTGCGCGAAGGCGGCGGCGGTGGCGGTCTCGGTCGGTTCGGTGACGGTCAGGATCGCCGTGCCGGGCCCGGCGAGCGCCTCAAGGCCGGCCTGCCGGTCCACGGCGTCGACGAGTACGGCGGTGTCGAACCCGACCGCGGATCCGGTACGGGCGCCGGCCCTGCCCCAGCTCGCGGCGACCCGGCGCGCGGCGGCCGCCACGGGCCTGCGCGCCAACAGCCCGTCACCGTCGGAGATGTGATCGCGCACCTTGGCGGAGGCGAGCACCAGGGAGACCGCCGCCGCGAGTCGCGCCCCCTCACCCCGGGCGACGGAGGCCGTGCGCATTCCACGCAGCGGGCAGGGGCCCGCGGTGCGCCGCCACCCCGCGGTCCGCTCCGACTGAGCCTCCGTCAGAACCGAGACGAGCAGACCGTCGTAGTTCGTGACGACTCTGGCGAGCTGACCGTGGTCGCCGCGCAGCGCGAGGCACAACCCGCACAGATGCGCCATCCACTGGGTTCTCAGGCCCTCACTCAGCCGGTGACGGCAGGGCCGGACTATTCCGAACACGACACTCCCCCGTGGCTCGTTCGACGTTGAGCTGCGGCATCGTAACGACCCCTTCGTTCACCCGTACGCTCCGACCGTCACCCGAACGCCAACGAACATAATATTTCACTCTCAGTCAGCAGCCGTATGTCTTACAGCCCTTGGGGTACGCGGGCTCTCGACGTATTGGCCGTGCACCAGTACCGTCACGAAACCCCCGCGCGCCGTCTATCCACTTGGCGCTGCATCCGCATCATGGACGACCATGGGGTTGCGGAAAGCATGAAGGACCGCTGTGAGAGGAGGCGTCCATGGGATCGGTACGCAAGGCGAGCGCCTGGCTGGGCCTCGTCGACGACAACGATGACGAGCGTTACTACGAAGACGACTACGCCGAGGGCCAGGAGCACGGCGACACCTGGGTGACCGACCCGCACGTGAAGGTCGCCTCCGAGTCGGCGGAGGAGAAGGGCCGCCGGATCGGCACGGTCACCCCGGACAGCTTCCGGGACGCCCGCGTCATCGGCGAACTCTTCCGGGACGGCGTCCCGGTCATCATGAACTTGACGAACATGGAGTCGCCCGACGCCAAGCGTGTGGTGGACTTCGCAGCCGGTCTGATCTTCGGCCTGCGTGGCTCGATCGACCGTGTCTCCAACCGCGTGTTCCTGCTGACCCCCGCGAACACGGAGATCGTCAGCGGCGACGCCGCGAGCCGGCAGAACAACGGCTTCTTCAACCAGAGCTGAGGCAGGGCCGCTCACCGGCCCTGCCCGCTTCGGGCACGGTCACCGGAAGGCGTCGAGTCCGGTGAGCGCCTTGCCCAGCACGAGCTGGTGCATCTCGACGGTGCCCTCGTAGGTGAGCACCGACTCCAGGTTGGTGGCGTGCCGCATCACCGGGTACTCGAGCGAGATCCCGTTGGCGCCGAGGATCGTGCGGGCGGTACGGCAGATCTCGATCGCCTCGCGCACGTTGTTGAGCTTGCCGAAGCTGATCTGCTCGGGACGGAGCCGTCCCGCGTCCATGCGCCGCCCCAGATGGTGGGCGAGCAGAATCCCCTTGTGCAGTTCGACCGCCATGTCGGCGAGCTTCGCCTGGGTCAGCTGGAACCCGCCGATGGGCCTGCCGAACTGCTCCCTGCTCTTCGCGTACCCGACGGCGGACTCGAAACACGACCGGGCCGCGCCCATGGCACCCCACACGATGCCGTACCGGGCGTGCGAGAGACAGCTGAGCGGCCCCTTGAGCCCGACGACATCGGGCAGTACGGCGTCGGAGGGCAGCCGCACGTCGTCCAGGACGAGTTCGCTGGTGACGGAGGCCCGCAGGGACCACTTGTGCCGGATCTCCGGGGCGGAGAAGCCGGGACTGCCGGCCGGGACGACGAACCCGCGGATCCCCTCGTCGGTGCGCGCCCAGACCACGGCGACACCGGCGACGGAACCGTTGGTGATCCACATCTTGCGGCCGTTGAGCACCCAGTCCCCGCCGTCGCGCTTGGCGTGGGTGCGCATCGAGGCGGGGTCGGAGCCGTGGTCGGGTTCGGTGAGCCCGAAGCACCCGATGACCTCGCCCGCCGCCATGCGCGGCAGCCATTCCTGCTTCTGCTCCTCGCTCCCGAACCGGTGGATCGCGTACATGGCGAGGGAGCCCTGGACGGAGACCAGGGACCGGATGCCGGAGTCGGCGGCCTCCAGTTCCAGACAGGCGAGCCCGTACTGCACGGCGCTGGCCCCGGCGCAGCCGTACCCGCTCAGCGACATGCCGAGCGCACCGAGCGAGCCCAGTTCCTTGGCGAGTTCACGGATCCCCGGCAGTTCCCCCGTCTCGTACCAGTCGGCCACGTACGGCAGTACGCGTTCGGCCGCCCAGGTCCGCACGGTGTCGCGGATGGCGAGGTCCTCGGCCTCCAGCAGGTCGTCGAGCCCGAGCGGATCGGCGGGGTCGAAGGGCGGCAACGTCGAGGACGCGGACATGGAGCAGCCTCCGTGACACTGAAAACTAGCAGCGCTAACCGAACCGGACGGCCCGACCGTACGTCGCGGCGGGCCGTACGTCCAGTATCGGGCGCCGTCCGGTCCGCGGGCACCGTCAGGCGGTGACGCGTGAGTCCGCGGCCTCGCGCTGTGCGGGCACCGCGGCCGAGCCGGGCGCGGGCGGCGCCTCGCAGTTCATGGCCCTCGGCAGCCGCAGTGCCATCACCGCGCCCAACAGCAAGAGCGCGGCGCTGACCAGAAGTGTCACATGCAGGCCGTGGACGAAGGAGTCGCGCGCGGCGTGCCGCAGGACGGCGCCGCGTGCCCCGCCCAGCCGGCCGGCCACCTCGTACGCCTCCCCCAGCGACTGACCGGCGGCCCGGGAGGCCGACGCCGGAACCCCGGGCACCGAGGACAGGCCCGGCGCGTACGCCGCGTTCATCACACTGCCCAGCAGCGCGATCCCGATGCCCGCGCCCAGCTGGTACGAGGTCTCACCGATCGCCGCCGCTCCGCCTGCCTGCGACTGCGGCGCCTCGCTCAGCATCGACTCGTACGCCCCGAAGAGCGTCGTCTCAAGACCGAAGCCGAGCAGGACGAAACCGGACAGCAGCAGTGACGGGTTGTCCCGGTCGCCCATCGCCGTCAGCGTGATCACCGCCGCGGCCGTGAGACAGAAACCGAACGCGACCATGCGTCGCGGACCGAAGCGGCGCAGCGCCTTCGAGCCGACCAGGCCGGCCGCCATCGCCGCGAGCGTCAGCGGAAGCAGCCTCAGCCCCGTCGCCAGGGGCGAGAGGTGCAATACGAGCTGCAGGTACTGGGCCGCGATCAGCTCGAGCCCGACCAGGGCCAGCATCGCGAGCACGATGCAGCCGACCGACGTGCTGAACGCCGGACGCGCGAACATCCGCAGATCCACCAGGGGATGCCTACGGCGTCGCTGCCGCCGTACGAAGGCCACCATCAGGGCCGCGCCCACCACCGGCGGCAGCAGCGTCCACGCGCTCAGCAGCGGCGCTCCGCCACCGAGCCGCTTGACGCCGAGGACCAGTCCGAACAGACCGCCCGCGGCCATGAGCGCTCCGACCACGTCCCAGGGACCGTCGCGGTCGCCCGTCGACTCCGGCAGCAGGAGCCGCCCGACCGGCAGGCTGACCAGCATCAGCGGGATGTTGATCAGGAAGACCGAACCCCACCAGAAGTGCTCGAGGAGGAAGCCGCCCAGCAGCGGCCCGACCGCCGCCCCCACCGCGGCCACCGCGCTCCAGATACCGATCGCGGTCGCCCGCTCGCGGCGGTCGGGGAAGACCTGCCGGAGGATGGACAGCGTGGCGGGCATGATCATCGCGCCGCCCACACCGAGCAGCGCCCGCGCCGCGATCAGCACCTGCGGGTCCCGGGAGAGCGCGGCGAGACCGGAGGCGATGCCGAAGAGGCCGTAGCCGAGCAGCAGGACCCGTCTGCGGCCGACCCGGTCGCCCAGCGTGCCGAACAGGATCAACAGCGAGGCGCAGACCAGCGGATAGGTGTCGACGATCCAGAGCAGTTCTATGGCGCTGGGCTTGAGGTCCTCCGTGACGGCCGGCATCGCGACGTGCAGCACGGTGGCGTCGACGGCCACGAGCAGCAGACTCACGCAGAGGACGAAGAGAACGACCCAGCGGTTGGTACCGGCCCCGGCCGCCCGACGGCGCAGCCCAGCGGCGGCCGTGGTCGTCCCGGACATGTACGTACCTCCCAGATGGTCCCTCGCTCCGGCGGATCGACGGGGTGGGGACTCCCCGCGGCTGCGGCCGGGAGGAGCGGGGTCCCGGGGCCACGCGACGAAGCGAGCGAGTCGTCAGCGTACGCGAGTTCCCGCGGGCGTCGCGTGGCGGACCTCTCATGATTCCCCGGGAGGGGTGTGGCGTACGCCACCTCCCCCGCGTCCATCACGCGGCCGGTGGCGTCTGCGGTTCCGTAATGCACTGATAATCGAGCGCGTGACCGATCTTGGAACGCGCCCGGCGCCGACCCGCACCGGCGCCCTGCGCCGGGCCGCCCCCGCGTTGACGGGATACGCGGCCGTCCGCGCCCTGGGCCTGGTCGTGCTCGCGGTGTGGAGCGCGGCGCGCGGCGCGAGCCCGCACACCCTGCTCACGGCACGCTGGGACTCCCTCTGGTACACCCGGGTCGCCGCCCTCGGCTACGGCTACGAGGTCCGCCTCCCGAACGGCGACGTCCACTCCAGCCTCGCGTTCTTCCCGCTGCTGCCCTGGCTGGAGCAGCTCGGCGCGGCGGTGACCCCTCTGTCGTACGCCGACGCGGGTCTGCTCGTCTCGACACTCGCCTCGCTCGCGGCCGCCTGGGGGATCTTCGCCGTCGCCGACCATGTGTACGGTCGCCGGGTCGGCGTCTGCGCGGCCCTGCTCTGGGCGGTGCTTCCGGTCGGTGTCGTGCAGTCGATGGCATACAGCGAGTCCCTGTTCACGGCGCTCGCGGCCTGGGCGCTGTACGCGGTCCTGACGGACCGCTGGGTGACGGCGGGCGTGCTCGCCTCGCTGGCGGGTCTGACCCGGCCGGTGGGAGCGGCCGTCGTCGCGGCCGTGTGGGCGGCGGCGATCGCCTCGTACATACGGGACGGGCGTGAGCGCCGGACCGGCGGACCACCATTCCCTCGCCGGGCCCTCGGCATGCTTCTCGCCCCGCTCGGCGCCGCCGGCTACGTCCTGTGGGTCGGCCACCGCACCGGCCGGGGCCCTCTGGGCTACCTGGACGTCCAGGCCGGGTGGCGCAACGGCTTCGACGGCGGCTACGCCTTCGCCCGTTTCATCGCGAACACCTTCGCCTCCTTCCCCTCGGCCCTCGCGGGCATCGGGCTGATCATCGGTGTCGCCGCGATCGTCTGGCTGTACGTGGTGTGCGTACGGCAGGGTCAGCCGCTGCCGCTGCTCGTGTACGCGGGGGTCGTCACCGCGCTCGCCCTGTGCGCGTCGAGCTACTTCGGCTCGAAACCCCGTCTCCTGCTGCCCGCCTTCCCGTTGCTGCTCCCCCTCGCCCGAGGTCTCGCCCGGGTGCGACCGCCGAGGTCGGCGGCGGTCCTCGGCGGTGTCGCGGTGGCGTCGGCCCTCTACGGAGCGTTCTGGCTCAACGGCTCCGGTCCGCCGTGATCGTTCGCGACGACCGGTGACCGGCAGGGTAAGTCCGCCCGAGCATTCGGTGAACGAATAGATAAGGGGCATAAAACGGAGGCGTTGTCGATCAATGGAATTGAAGGCCGAGTGTGACCCCGATAGCGGAATCCATAGAAATAAACCCGCTGTTGAGAGGAATCCCACATCACATCGTCATCACAACCCCGGTGATTCGCGTGGGTGTGGAGCTCACTCGCTGTAACGTCGATTGAGTGCGTACCGAACGAAAGCTGAGCCGTCCAGACCGGGTGTTCGCCCGGTTGGACCGTGAGCCGGAACGACCAGCTCACATTGACGTGCCCAGGATGAGCCGGCACCGAGTGGTTCTCTTCTCGGCAACTCTGGCCTTCTACACGGCGATCGTGTGGGCCGTCGTCGTCTCCTCATGGCTGGTCCGGCTCGACTGGCAGGTCATGTTTTTCCGGCCGTACCAGCAGTGGCCGCAGATCCACGCCTTCCTCGACTACTACGTGGTGCTGGGCCAGCGCGGCCCCACCGCGGTGATGGTCGCGGCCTGGCTGGGCTGGCGCTCCTGGCGGCAGCACACCCTGCGCCCGCTGCTCACCCTGGGCGCCGCGCTGCTCCTGCTCAACATCACGGTGGGCGCCGCCAAGTACGGGATGGGCCGCCTTGGACCGCACTACGCGACCGTCATCGGGTCCAACGAGATGTGGCGCGGCGGCGATATATTTCCCTCCGGCCACACCGCGAACGCCGTGGTGACCTGGGGGATTCTGGCGTATCTGGCCTCCACGCCGCGGGCCAGGCGCTGGCTGTCCGCGCTCTCCGCGGTGACCTCCCTGGGCGTCGGCATGACCACGGTCTACCTCGGGACGCACTGGCTGAGCGACGTGCTCCTCGGCTGGGCCGCGGGTCTGCTGATCCTGCTGGCGCTGCCCTGGTTCGAGCCGCTGATCGCCCGCGCGGAGATCGCCATCCTCGCCCTGCGGGACCGTCGGCGCAGCCGCCGTGCCGTCCCCGTGCCCGCTCCGGCCCCGGTCGCCGCCCGCCCGGCGTTCGTCGCCCCGCGCGTGCCGAGCGAGGAGGAGGCCCAGGTCCGGGAACCGGTGGGGGTCACCCGGACGACCAAGGCGCCGGTGTACATGGCCCCCGGTCCGCACACGAGCCGTGGCGAGCGCACCCCGGTGACCCCGGTGGGCAGCCGGCGTCCGCCGAACTCGGACCGGGTGTCGCGCGGCACCCCCTCGGCCCGGCCCCTGACGGGAAGCTGACCAGCGACTACGACGCGGGGACCGGTACGCACGACCTCCCCGCACGGCGAAGGCCCCGGCTCATATCGAGCCGGGGCCTTCGCCGTGGGCGTCACCGGGGCCGGGCCTCGGGGCCCTTTGTCAGCCTTTCCAGCAGCGCCTGACCGTGCCGTCCACGACTTCGAAGTTCAGCCGTCCGACGCGGTACTCCATGGTGATGATCGTCCCCGGCGGCAGCGAACGGACCGTGCTCCAGCCGCGCTCACGGGCCAGCCGCTCGGCACGATCGGCCGCCAGGCCGACGTACGTCTCGGGGATGTCGTCGGGTTCGGCTCCAGGGGGGTGAATGGGTGCCATGCCGCCACGGTAGGCCGCGGGATCTCACCGGGGAAGTGCACAGCCGTCTCTTCTGCCACACATCCCTCTCCTGTCACGCTTGTGTCACAGAATCACGACACTCGTTTCGTCGACGCGACTGTCACACGTACGAGGGGTTCTCATCCACGGACAACACCTCGAACGTAATTCGGGACTGTTCCGCCATCACCGGAAGGAGTGTGAATAACCGCGGAATGCGCGGTGCCGGTCGAACAAGCGGATTGCATTCCCCATTCGGCGGCCGGTATGCATCCGGTCCCGCATAAGAAGTACACGGATTCAACACAGAATCCACTACCCCGGCCGGGCGGCCTCGGGCCCGCCTCGCGCTACGACGACCGTTCCACGGCGCGGGACAGCAGGTCCCGTGCGGCACGGAGCCTCCCGGTCAGTTCGGCGGGCTCCAGCACCTCGAACTCGAGGCCCGTCATCATCACGTGAATCACCATCACGTCGAGGTTCGGGGCTCCCGTGCGCAGCAGACAGCTGCCCTCGGTCTCGGCCTCCAGGGTGCCCGCCGACGGCGAGATCCGCTCGGCCGCCTCGTGCAGCGGCACCAGCAGCCGTACGACGGCCTGGGCGGCGTAGGCGCGCGTGGAGACGCCCCTGGAGACGTACTCGGCCAGGTCCTCCGCCGGTGGCGTCCGCGGTGTGAAGCGGGGTCCGTGCGGCGGCTTGAGGACCATGCGGTCGACGCGGAACGTGCGCCAGTCGTCGCGGTCGAGATCCCAGGCGACCAGATACCAGCGGCGCTCGGTGCACACCAGGCGGTGCGGCTCGACCGTGCGGCGGGTCAGGGCGCCCAGGGCGTTCTCTCCGCCCGAGCCTGTCCGGGACCGGGGGTGGTCGCGGTACTCGAAGCGCAACCGCTCCGCGTCCCGGCACAGATGGGCGACTTCGGTCAGCACGGCCGGGTCGACCGCCGACGGCCCGGGACCGCGCAGCATCGGCACGGTGAAGGCGTTGAGGGCGCTCACGCGGCGGCGCAGCCGGCTCGGCAGGACCTGTTCGAGCTTGGCGAGGGCGCGTACGGACGTCTCACCGATGCCCTCGATGCCCTGTCCCGCGGCCGTGCGCAGCCCGACCGCCACGGCGACCGCCTCGTCGTCGT
Source organism: Streptomyces sp. NPDC046900 (assembly GCF_040644975.1). Taxonomy (NCBI): domain Bacteria; kingdom Bacillati; phylum Actinomycetota; class Actinomycetes; order Kitasatosporales; family Streptomycetaceae; genus Streptomyces; species Streptomyces sp. NPDC046900. Next base: position 452,354 of record NZ_JBEYXD010000001.1, read on the forward strand.
CCAGGAGCAGCGGCGGCAGTTCGGCCCCCGCGCCGAGCTGATAACCCCCGCCGGTGCCCGGGCTGGCGCTGACGGGGTAGCCGAGTTCGCGCAGCCGGTCCACATCGCGGCGCACGGTGCGCGGGCTGACGCCGAGGCGCTCGGCCAGATCGGCCCCGGACCATTCACGGTGGGCCTGGAGCAGGGACAGCAGGCGCAGCAGTCGTGCCGAGGTCTCCAGCATGGCCCCGAGTCTGCCAGCCCTTGCGGACAGCGACTGTCCGCGAGGGGGTACGGGCCAAGGGGCTGACGAAGACCGGCAGATCGCGGTCCGCCGTCCAGAACGGCCTGGCCTCGACCTCTCCCTGCTCCACCCGCAGCGCGGCCTTGGGACGGCGGAACACCGGCTGCCTGTCGGCGACGTCGGCCGGCGGTCGCACGCGCCGCCCTGCGGCCTCTTGCCCCGGCAGGCGTCGCATCGCGCCGCCGGCGACCGGGCCCGGTGCCGGACCCGACAGGGATGGTGGCCGGAACGCCGCCGGGCTCCGGCGCCGCGATGCGACGCCGGAGCCCGGTGCACGGACACGCTCAGAGTGCGAGCCGCTGTCCCGGCACGATCATGTCGGGGTCGCCGCCGATGACCGTCTTGTTGCGCGCGTAGAGCTCCCGCCAGTCGATCCCGTGGCGCTCGGCGATCCCGCTGAGGGTGTCACCGCTGCGGACGGTGTAGTCGCCGCGGGACGCCCCGCGGGCCGTGTGTCCCGCCGAGTGCTCCGGCGCCTTCGCCGGACGCGTGGTCGGGGCGGACTCAGTGGTGGCGGAACCCGAGGACGACCTCGTGGCCGACTGCCCGCCCGACCCGGCGGGCGCGCTTCCGTAGGCTCCGGCACGCGCCGAGCAGACGGGCCATGCGCCCCATCCCTGCGCGTGCTGCACCTTGGCGGCCACGGCTATCTGCGCCTCCCTGGAAGCCTGGTCGGCGGTCGCGGCGTAAGCCGTTCCGCCGTACGCGCGCCAGGTGCCGGCAGAGAACTGCAGTCCCCCGTAGTAGCCGTTGCCGGTGTTGATGTGCCAGTTCCCGCCGCTCTCGCACTGGGCGATGCGGTCCCACACTCCGCCGTCGGCCGCGGCGGCGTTGCCGGTCGCGGCGAGCAGTCCGAGCGGGGCGAGCAGGGCCGCGCCGGCGAGGACCGCCGTCGTACGGGTCGTACGGGTCTTACGGGTGTTGTCGGCACATTCAGACATGTAATTCCCTCTCCACAAACCCGGGATCCCCCAAGGCGGGACACGTCGATCCGCGGATGATTCGCGGCCGTCGTGTGCCGCCCCGTCCACCGGAGGTGGTGCTGCGCGCCGGCTGTGCGGCGCGGCCGGTGGACGTACCCGGGCGGTGCTCGTTGCACACGGCGGAGGAATGTAGGGAGATCCACCGCCCGTTTTCAACCAACTCCTAGTCATTCCAGGCCAGTTCGCCGTTACCCCCGGTATCGTCGATTTTCGGCCACCCACTTCATTCGCTGATTTCAGGATTTGTCGGCCAGGCAGCTCGATGGTCTGTGAGCCACTTCACGCAATCAACTTCCCTGAGCCCTGCAAGAGTTGACATGGAGTAACCGGTTCCGCAGGCACGTTCACCCAGCGCAGCGGATGGTGCGAATCCGTTCGCTCCCGGGCGTGACTCCGGCCACAGATCGGCCGTTGTCTTCTTCATGAGCCGGGGACCGCCGGGCTCATGGGCCGGGAGCCACCCGGCACCGTCACGTACCGCATCCCGAGGGAGCCACCCGTGCCGCGCATGCTCGACGTCAGCGACGCCGTACGCGCCGAGATCGGCGACGAAGAAGCCGACCGGCTGCTCGCCGGAGACAACGCCCCGGGCAGTTATGACTGCACCTCGTGCCGCACGCCCGGCGACTCCGAACAGGAGCGCACCAGCACCGTCCTGTTCATCGGCGAGGAGACCGCCGTCCTCGCTTTCGCCCATGCCACCTGCCTGCCCTCCCAGGTCGTCCAGGTCACCGAGGAGCAGTTGCAGGGCGCGGTGCGCTCCATCACCGCCGACGAGCAATTCAGCACGGCTGCCCCCGAGCAGGCCGTGCTGGGCGTCACCAGCGGACTGGTGCTGATCGCCGGGGAGTTGCACCCGGCGCTGGTCGTGGAGCCCACCGCGCCCATCGTGCGCCCGGGCACGATGGGGATCGGCGACGACTTCCTGCCCCTGCTCATCGAGCAGGGGTTCATGCCGCTGACCGTGATCGAGTCCGTGCCGCCCGTGCTGCACGGCTGGTCGGTACTGCTCGCCATGGGCCAGCTGCACGCCGTGCTGCAGCCCGGCGCGAACGGCGGGCAGCCGGTCGCCTGGTGGCAGGCGCACCAGCCGCTCCAGGTCACGGACGGGTGGCGGGCGGCCGCCAACAAGCACCAGCAGATCCTGATGTTCGCCGCGCCGGTGGGCTCGATCGGCCGCCAGCCCCGGGAGGATCTGCTGCGCGACGCGCTGGACAAGGCGGCGGCGAACGGCAAGCTGGTCGCCGCCGCGCTGCCGCTGGCCGGGACCTGAGGTTCCGGGACGGTCCGTTCCAGGGCCGGGTCGGGAGGTGCGGGTCCGCCGCGGTCGATCGCACGGTTCCCGCACCCCCTCACGGGATGCGGGCTCGCCCGTCAAGTGGCGTGCCGCGGTTGCTGATCGCTCAGCTCCCCGACCCTGTTCCAGCGGCTCCCGCCCCATAGACGGGTGTGCCTGTACGGCGGCGGCACACCTGCGTACAGCCCCCGCGCCCCAGTCGGAGCGCGGGGGCTTTACTTGTGACGAAGCGGACTAATCGACCGCATCCCTTGGGCTGCAGTGTCGTTGGCACCTACGTGCACGCATATGACGTCCCCCGCCGCCAGTCCTACCAGCCGATCCCCTCCGGGCGAGCGGACCAGGACCCGGGCGGCTCATCGGCCACGCCGATCTACGACGCGCTCTACGACGAGTACGTCACGTCCTTCAAGGCCTTCCCGGGCGACCGCAGCGGCGAGGAGGACACGGACTTCGTCCCTTTCGCCAACTTCCCCCGGGACACGGACTCTTACGGCACGGGGACGTACGGCATCCGCCACGGCACCCCCCGGCACGCGACCGGGCAACTGGCCGCCCAGCACGGCCAGTCGGCCACGGCGAACGACGTCTGGCAGCAGGTGGCCCGGCACGCGAGGGGCATGCACCACGTCCCGGCGCTACCGCCCGCACCGCGCAGGGGGCTGTGAGGACGATGCGAAAGGGGCGGCCCGCCATGGAGCCGCCCCTTCGACGTCTTCGGTGTCCCTACGTCACTTCTTCCTGCTGCGCTTCTCGCGCACACGCACCGAGATGTGGATCGGCGCACCCTCGAAGCCGAACTCCTCGCGCAGCCGTCGCTCGATGAACCGGCGGTAGCCGGCCTCGATGAAACCGGAGGCGAAGAGCACGAACCGCGGCGGCTTGGTGCCCGCCTGCGTGCCGAAGAGGATGCGCGGCTGCTTGCCTCCGCGGACCGGGTGGGGGTGGGCGGCGACCAGCTCGCCGAGGAAGGCGTTGAGGCGGCCCGTGGGAACCCGGGTCTCCCAGCCGTCGAGGGCGGTCTCGATCGCCGGGACCAGCTTCTCCATGTGCCGTCCGGTGCGCGCCGAGACGTTCACCCGCGGCGCCCAGGCGACCTGGGCGAGCTCCGTCTCGATCTCCCGCTCCAGGTAGTAGCGGCGCTCCTCGTCGAGGGTGTCCCACTTGTTGTAGGCGAGGACGAGCGCGCGCCCGGCCTCCACCGCCATGGTGACGATGCGCTGGTCCTGGACCGAGATGTTCTCGGAGGCGTCGAGCAGCACGACGGCGACCTCGGCCTTCTCGACGGCGGCCGCGGTGCGCAGCGAGGCGTAGTAGTCGGCGCCCTGCTGCAGATGCACCCGCTTGCGGATGCCGGCCGTGTCGACGAACTTCCAGGTCTTGCCGCCGAGTTGGATCAGCTCGTCGACCGGGTCGCGGGTGGTGCCGGCGAGTTCGTCGACGACCACGCGGTCCTCGCCCGCGACCTTGTTCAGCAGGGAGGACTTGCCGACGTTGGGACGGCCGATCAGGGCCACGCGGCGCGGTCCGCCGATCCCGGCGGCACCGAAGGTCTGGGCGGGCGCCTCGGGCAGCGCCTCCAGGACGGCGTCCAGCATGTCACCGGTGCCGCGGCCGTGAAGGGCGGACACGGGGTGCGGCTCGCCGAGACCGAGGTTCCACAGGTATGCCGCGTCCGCCTCGCCGCTCTGGCCGTCGACCTTGTTGGCGGCCAGCACCACGGGCTTGCCGGCCTTGCGCAGCAGGCGCACGACCGCCTCGTCGGTGTCGGTGGCGCCGACCTTCGCGTCGACGACGAAGACGACCGCGTCGGCCGCCTCGATCGCGTACTCGGCCTGCGCGGCCACGGAGGCGTCGATACCGAGGACGTCCTGCTCCCAGCCGCCGGTGTCGACGACCTTGAAGCGGCGGCCCGCCCACTCGGCCTCGTAGGTGACACGGTCGCGGGTGACACCGGGCTTGTCCTCGACGACCGCCTCACGACGGCCGATGATCCGGTTCACCAGAGTCGACTTGCCGACATTGGGGCGGCCGACGACGGCGAGCACGGGCAGCGGACCGTGTCCGGCCGCCTCGATGGCGCCCTCGACGTCCTCGAGGTCGAAGCCCTCTTCCGCGGCAAGCTCCATGAACTCCGCGTACTCGGCGTCGCCGAGCGCCCCGTGCTCGTACTCGTGCTCGGCCGAGCCGTCGGGCTGGATGTGGTCGTTCATGAAGTCCGTACCTCGTTCATCGTGGTGATCGGTGGAGCACCGCACCGCGGTGATCCACTACTCAAGTGTCGCCTAGCGCCCGGTGAGGCGCCTGGCCATTTCCAGGTGCTCGGTGAGCTGCTTCTGGATGCGCTCGGTCGCCTCGTCCAGCGCCCTGCGCGTACGCCGGCCGGTCCCGTCGCCCGCATCGAACGGATCTCCGAAGACGACGTCGATGCGGCTGCGCAGCGGCGGCAGCGCCTTTATCAACCGGCCGCGCCGCTCAGAACTTCCCAGCACCGCCACGGGCACGATCGGCGCTCCGCTGCGCACCGCGAAGTAGGCGAGCCCGGCGCGCAGCGAGGCGAAGTCGCCCTCGCCCCGGGTGCCCTCGGGGAAGATGCCGAGCACACCGCCGTTGTCCAGCACGGACAGCGCCCGGGTGATCGCCGTGCGGTCGGTCACCGTGCGGTCCACCTGTACCTGACCGATGCCGGTCAGGAAGGAGCCGAGCACGCCGATGAACGCCTCCTTCTTGATCAGGAAGTGCGTCGGCCGGGGCGCCACGGACAGGACCATCGGACCGTCGATGTTGTGGGAGTGATTGACCGCGAAGATCGCCGGACCGGTGACCGGGACCTTCCAGGCGCCGAGGACACGCGGCTTCCACAGCCCGCGCATCAGGGGTACGCCGATGCGCCGCCCGACCTCGGCGCCCCGCTCGGACGCGGGGGTCAGGGGCGGCTCCGGGCGCCTCGCGGAGGCGTCACGGCCGGGTGACGGACGGGTGCTCACTTGGCCGCCCGCTTCTCCTCGACGAGCGTGACGACGCATTCGACGACCTGCTGGAGGGTGAGCTCGGTGGTGTCCACCTCGACCGCGTCGTCCGCCTTGGCGAGAGGGGAGGTCTTGCGGCTGGAGTCGGCCGCGTCCCGCTTGACGAGCGCCTCACGGGTGGCATGGACGTCCGAGCCCTTGAGCTCGCCGCTGCGTCGCGCGGCCCGCGCCTCGGGGGAGGCCGTGAGGAAGATCTTCAGGTCGGCGTCCGGCAGCACCGTCGTGCCGATGTCGCGGCCCTCGACCACTATGCCGGTCTCCGCGGCGGCGGCGAGGGAGCGCTGCAGCTCGGTGATCCGGGCCCGCACCTCGGCCACGGCGCTGACCGCGCTCACCTTGGCGGTGACCTCCGGGGTGCGGATCGGGCCGGAGACGTCCGTTCCGTCCACGGTGATGGTGGGCGCCGACGGGTCGGTGCCGGAGACGATCTCGGGCTTGCCCACGACCGCCGCGATCGCCGTCGGGTCCGCGGTGTCGATGCCGTTGCTGACCATCCACCACGTGATCGCGCGGTACTGGGCGCCGGTGTCCAGGTAGCTCAGCCCGAGCTGCGCGGCCACGGCCTTCGAGGTGCTCGACTTGCCCGTGCCGGAGGGGCCGTCGATGGCGACAATCACTGCCTGGGCGGTCCGGGCGGCGCCGTTTTCCACGGTGAGGACACCTTCCTGGTGCGAGGTGGTGGGTGCGGGGGTACACAGACCCTGTCGTCGCCCTCCCGTCGTCCGCCCGGAGGGCGGGCGGGGCAGGCGGGATACGGCCACAGCGTCCGGGGCGCCCCGCACAAGGTTACTGGGTCGCCGGACCCGGTATGACTGACGGACGGCGGGCCCACCGCTACTGGCGAATCGTCCAGCCCCGCTCCCGCAACGCCGCGCTGAGCAGCGGGGCCGCCTTCTGCTCCACCATGAGCTGGACCAGACCCGCCTGCTGCCCGGTCGCGTGCTCGATGCGGACGTCCTCGACGTTGACGCCCGCCGCTCCCGCGTCCGCGAAGATGCGGGCCAGCTGACCGGGCTGGTCGCTGATGAGGACGGCCACGGTCTCGTAGACCCGCGGGGCGGCGCCGTGCTTGCCGGGCACCCGGACCTGGCCGGCGTTGCCGCGGCGCAGAACGTCGTGGATCCCGTCGACGCCCTCGCGCCGCTTGTCCTCGTCGGAGGACTGCAGTGCGCGCAGGGCCCGCACGGTCCCTTCGAGGTCGGCGGCGACGTCGGAGAGCAGGTCGGCGACCGGGCCGGGGTTCGCGGAGAGGATGTCGATCCACATGCGGGGATCGGAGGCGGCGATCCGGGTCACATCGCGGATGCCCTGTCCGCACAGCCGTACGGCCGTCTCCTCCGCGTGCTCGAGGCGTGCGGCGACCATGCTGGAGACCAGGTGGGGCATGTGCGAGACGAGCGCGACGGCCCGGTCGTGGGCGTCCGCGTCCATCACGACCGGCACCGCACGGCAGTGCGAGACCAGCTCGAGGGCGAGGTTCAGCACCTCGGTGTCGGTGTCCCGGGTCGGGGTGAGCACCCAGGGGCGGCCCTCGAAGAGATCGCCGGTGGCCGCCAGCGGACCGGACTTCTCACGGCCCGACATGGGGTGCGAGCCGATGTACCGGGACAGGAGGTCCGGGTCGAGGCCGAGCGTCTCCAGTTCGCGGCGGGGCCCGCCCTTGACGCTGGCCACATCCAGGTAGCCGCGTCCGAGACCGCGCCGCATGGCGTCGGCGAGCGCGGCGGCCACATGGGCGGGCGGGGCCGCGACGACGACCAGGTCGACGGGCCCCTCGGGGGCCTCGTCGGTGCCGGCACCGAGGACGGCGGCCGTACGGGCCTGCTCGGGGTCGCGGTCGGTCAGGTGCACGGTGACACCGCGGGAGGCGAGCGCCAGGGCCGCCGATGTGCCGATCAGTCCGGCACCGATGACGAGCGCGGACCTCACTGGGCGATGTCCTTGCGGAGGGCGGCGGCACCGAGGTAGACGTGCACGATGTCGGCCCGCGGCTTGTCGGACGCGATGTGGGCGAGGACGCGGACGACGCGGGGCATCGCACCCTCGACGTCGAGTTCCTGGGCACAGATCAGTGGCACGTCCACGATGCCGAGCTTGCGCGCGGCGGCCGCCGGGAAGTCGCTGTGCAGATCGGGTGTGGCGGTGAACCAGATGCTGATCAGGTCGTCGGTGGTGAGGCCGTTCCGCTCCAGGACGGCGGTGAGCAGGGCGCCGACCTGCTCGCTCATGTGCCCGGCCTCGTCCCGCTCAAGTTGGACGGCGCCCCGGACCGCTCGTACCGCCACGGTGTCGCTCCTCGCTGATCTACGGAAACCTCTGATCACTCCAGCGTAGTCAGCCCGGAACGTACTGGTGCGCGACGCCCGTCTGGCGAGACGGCACCCGGCCGCGACGCGAACGCCCCCGTGCGCCCCTCGGCGCCGGGGCGGCGGCCGGCTCACCGGGACCGGTGGCCCAGCGGGCATGTCGGGGCGCCCGGGGCGGCGACACGCCCGCTGCCCGCTGAGCGGATCCCGGTCGAGGGCAGCGTCTACCGGGGGTCACGCGTCCCAGAGTGCCCCGAGCGCCTGCAGTTCGCTTCCGTACTCGATGCGGTCCGCCCACTCCCGTGGCCAGGATTCGGCGCCGAGGTGGGCGCCCGCGAAGGCGCCCGCGAGGCAGGCGATCGAGTCGGAGTCGCCGGAGGTGCACGCGGCCCGGCGCAGCGCGGTGACGGGCTCGTCCGGGAAGAGCAGGAAGGACAGCAGAGCGGTGGCGAGGGCCTCCTCCGCGATCCACCCCTCGCCGGTCGCCAGGCACGGGTCGATCTCGGCCGAGACGGTCCGCACGGCCTCCTGGAGGCGTTCGAGGATCTCCAGGCACTCGTCCCAGCCGCGCGCGATGAAGTGCTCGGGCGTGGGGTCCTGGGCGCGGGTCCACAGATCGCCGAGCCACTCCTCGTGGTAGCGGCTGCGGTTCTCGTAGGCGTACGACCGCAGCAGTCCCACCAGGCCGGTCGGCTCGGCACCCTGCGCAAGAAGGTGTATCGCGCGGGCGGTGAGATCGGAGGCGGCGAGCGCCGTGGGGTGGCCGTGTGTAAGCGCGGCCTGCAACTGGGCGGCGCCGGCCCGCTGTTCGTCGCTCAGCCCCGGTGCGAGCCCGACGGGCGCCACACGCATGTTGGCCCCGCAGCCCTTGGAGCCGATCTGGCTGGCCTGCTGCCAGGGCCGGCTCTCGTCGTTGAGCAGATTGCAGGCGACCAGGCAGGTCCGGCCGGGCGCCCGGTTGTTGTCCGGCGAGTGGTACCAGTCGACGAACTCCTCGCGCACCGGCCGTTGCATCCGCTTCGGCGCCAGGACACCGCGGTCCATGGCCGTGCGCAGCCCGCGTCCGAGCGCCAGCGTCATCTGGGTGTCGTCGGTGACGATCGCGGGCCTCGGCAGCTCCATCTCCCGCCACGGCCCGCACTTGGCGAGGATCGCCGGCACATCGTTGAACTCGGTGGGAAATCCAAGGGCGTCGCCGAGAGCGAGCCCGATCAGGGATCCGGTGGCGGCGTGCTTGGCGAGGGCCGTGCCGGTCATAAGAGCCGTCCTTCCGTGGCGGGGCGGAGCAGGGGCGGGTGCAGGGCGGTGGCGCCGCCCGCACGGTAGAGCGCGGCGGGTTTGCCGCGGCCGCCGGTCAGCCGGGCGGCGTCCGGGACCGGTTCGACGAAGCCGGGGGTGGCGAGGACCTTGCGCCGGAAGTTGGGGCGGTCGAGCGAGGTGCCCCACACGGTCTCGTAGACCTGCTGCAGCTCGCCCAGGGTGAACTCGGTGGGGCAGAAGGCCGTGGCGATACAGGTGTACTCGAGCTTGGCGCCGACGCGTTCCTGGGCGTCGGCGAGGATCCGGTCGTGGTCGAAGGCGAGCGGCCCGGCGGCCTCGTACGGCAGCCAGCGGGCCTGCGCGGCGTCGCCGCCGCCGTGCGGCTCGGGAGGGTCGGGCAGCAGCGCGGCGAAGGCCACGGAGACGACCCGCATACGGGGGTCGCGGCCGGGGTCGCTGTAGGCGCGCAGCTGCTCCAGATGGAGCCCGGAGACGTCCGCGAGCCCGGTCTCCTCGGCGAGTTCCCGCCGGGCCGCGTCCTCCGCGGACTCCTCGGGCCGCACGAAGCCGCCCGGGAGCGCCCAGCGGCCCGCGTAGGGCTCCTGCCCGCGCTCGACGAGCAGGACGTGGAGCGCGCCGGCGCGGAGGGTGAGGACGGCCAGGTCGACGGTGACGGCGAAGGGTTCGAAGGCGTACTTGTCATAGGCCTGCACGGTCCCCACGACCCCCACCCCGTTAATGGTCGCATTGACTATAAACAGAGCGGACGTCAGCGCACAAGAGGACGGCCGGCTCCCGCACCGCGGGAACCGGCCGCTCGGGCGTGGAGCGTGGCTAGAGTTCGACTTCCTTCATCAGCATCCCCACCTCGGTGTTGGAAAGACGGCGCAGCCAGCCCGACTTCTGGTCGCCGAGGGTGATCGGGCCGAAGGCGGTCCGCACCAGCTTGTCGACGGGGTAGCCGGCCTCGGCGAGCATGCGGCGCACGATGTGCTTGCGGCCCTCGTGCAGGGTCACCTCGACGAGGTAGTTCTTGCCGGTCTGCTCGACCACCCGGAAGTGGTCCGCGCGCGCGTACCCGTCCTCCAGCTGGATGCCGTCCTTGAGCTTCTTGCCCAGGTCGCGCGGGATCGGGCCCACAATGTGCGCGAGGTAGGTCTTCTTCACGCCGTACCTGGGGTGGGTCAGCCGGTGGGCCAGCTCGCCGTGGTTGGTGAGCAGGATGACGCCCTCGGTCTCGGTGTCGAGCCGGCCCACGTGGAAGAGCCGGGTCTCGCGGTTGGTGACGTAGTCGCCGAGGCACTGACGGCCCTCCGGGTCCTCCATGGTGGAGACGACACCGGCCGGCTTGTTCAGCGAGAAGAACTGGTACGACTGTGTGGCCACGGTCAGCCCGTCGACCTTGATCTCGTCCTTGTCGGGGTCGACCCGCAGGCCCTGCTCGGTGACGATCTCGCCGTTCACCTCGACCCGGGCCTCCTCGATCAGCTCCTCGCAGGCACGCCGGGAGCCGTAGCCCGCGCGAGCGAGCACCTTCTGCAGCCGCTCGCCCTCCTGCTCGGCGCCCGGGAAGGTCTTGGGCAGCTTGAGGTTCGGCTTGCCCGCGTACCGCTCGCGGTTGCGCTCCTCGGTCCGCGCCTCGTACTCACGGGAGCGCGAGGGCGTCGTACGGCCGCCACGCTGCTGGGACTGCTTGGGACCGCCCTTGGCGCCGCCCCGCGCGTCCGAGCCGCGACCCGACTTCGGGCCGTCCTGGGAGGCCCCGGGGCCCACGTCGTAGCGGCGCTCCTCGGGGCGGGGCTTGCGGGGGCGGCCCTGCCGCTCGTCCCTGTTGTTACCGGCACCGCGGTAGTTGCCGCGCCCGTCGTTCCTGCCGCTGCCGCTGCTTCGCATCAAAATTCCGTCGTCGTGTTGGTCGTGTGATCGCCGTCCGCGTCCGGAGCATCGAGTGCGTCCGGGTCGAACGACGGAACGCCCTCCTGGGTCTCGGCCTCGATCGCCTCCGCCTCCGGGAGGAAGGGCGCGAGTTCCGGGAGCTCGTCCAGGCCGCGCAGGCCCATCCGCTCCAGAAAGTAGTTCGTCGTCCTGTACAGGATCGCACCTGTTTCGGGTTCCGTGCCCGCCTCTTCGACCAGACCGCGCTGGAGGAGGGTGCGCATGACCCCGTCGCAGTTCACTCCGCGGACCGCCGAGACGCGGCTGCGGCTGACCGGCTGGCGGTAGGCCACCACCGCCAGGGTCTCCAGTGCGGCCTGGGTGAGCCGGGCCTGCTGGCCGTCGAGCACGAAGCGCTCGACCGCGGGCGCGTAGTCGGCCCGAGTGTAGTAGCGCCAGCCGCCGGCGACGAACCGCAGCTCGAAGCCGCGCCCCTGCACCGTGTACTCGTCGGCGAGTTCGCGCAGGGCGTCGGCGATCTGCCGCCGGGGACGCTCCAGGATCTTCGCCAGGTGCTCCTCGGTGGCGGGCTCGTCCACGACCATGAGGACGGCCTCCAGGGCGGGCTTGAGGTCGAGTCCGGCCACCGTGTTCAGGCCGGCCGGAACCTCGGCGGTCTTCTCGCTCACGCCTTCTCCTCCGTCTTCGTGCCGCTCTTGTCGGGATCCTCGGGCGGCCGGTCGAACTCGTCCGTCACCACCGGTGCCTCCTCGCCGACCCCGCCGGTCCAGCGCACGACCAGGTCGCCGAGGGCTGTCTCCTGCTCCAGCGCCACCGCCTTCTCCCGGTACAGCTCCAGCAGGGCCAGGAAGCGCGCCACGACGGTGAGCGTGTCGTCGGCGTCCTCCACGAGCACGCGGAAGCTCGCCTCACCCAGTTCCCGTAGCCGCGCGACCACGATCCCGGCCTGCTCCTGCACGGACACCAGCGGGGCGTGGATGTGGTCGACGTAGACCTGAGGCTTGGGCTTGGGCTGCATCGCCTTGACCGCCAGCTTCGCGAACCCCTCGGCTCCGATGCTGATGACGACCTCGGGCAGCAACTCGGCGTGGTGGGGTTCGAGGCCGACGGTACGGGGGTAACGCCGGGCCTCGTCCTCGGTGCGCCGGTTGAAGATGTCGGCGATCTGTTTGTAGGCGCGGTACTGCAGGATCCGCGCGAACAGCAGGTCGCGTGCCTCAAGGAGCGCGAGGTCCGCTTCGTCCTCGACCTCGGCGGCGGGCAGCAGCCGTGCCGCCTTGAGGTCGAGCAGGGTCGCGGCGACGACGAGGAACTCGGTCGTCTGGTCGAGGTCCCAGTCCGGCCCCATCGCCCGGATGTGGGCCATGAACTCGTCGGTCACCTTGGACAGCGCGACCTCGGTGACGTCGAGCTTGTGCTTCGAGATCAGCTGGAGCAGAAGGTCGAAGGGCCCTTCGAAGTTGGACAGCCGGACCTTGAAGACACCGTCGTCGGGCTCCTGCTCGGCCGGGAGTGCGCCGGGAGTGCCGGCGGCCTCGCCTGAGGATCCGGAACCCGGCGCGGTCACCACCGCGACAGGGGTCGCCTCGGCGGCGACGGCGGGGCGGGGCTCCGGTACCGACGTCACGACGGCCGCCGGGCCGGGCACGGCCTCCGGCTCGCCCTCCGGTGCTGCGACACCCGCCCCGGCCGCCTCCGAGACGTCCGCTGCGGCCGAGGGGACGGTGACCCGGGACTCCTCCGGGGCGGCTCCCCGCTCACGCTCCGTCTCGGCAGGAGCCTCCGCTTCGAGCACCGACGACGTGCCGGTCCCGGACTCCTCCGCCGCGGAACCAGGCCCCGGCACGTCGGCGACAGGGAGTTCCGCCCCTGCTCGGGAGGGGACGGTGGGCGCGGGCGTGCGGGACAGGGCTGTCCGCGCGGGCCCCTCGGACGGGCGGTCCTGTCCGGCTTCGGGATCCTGGGGAGCGGCCTGCGGCTCGCTCCCCTGAGAGTCGGCCTCCGGTTCGGGACCCGGGCCGAGCGGGGTCTCATCGAGGGGCTCCGCTTCCGCGGGAGACACATCCTGGGCCACCGGTGCGGCGCCCGGCCCGCGCCCCAGCGCACGCCGGCGGCCGGCGGAGCCGGGGGCGGATGAGGAGCCGTCGTACGAGGTCATAGCCGTCGCAGGCTACCTGCTCATCGCCCCCGGAGCCGACGCACGAGGATGCTGGCGTCCCCCCGGGACTCCAGATCCGCCAGTACGACGGCGACCGCCTCACGCACGATGCGCCCGCGGTCGACCGCGAGCCCGTGCTCACCCCGGAGCACAAGACGTGCGTGCTCGAGGTCCATCAGTTCTTCCGCGGACACGTACACGGTGATCTTCTCGTCGTGCCGCTCCCGCCCGCTGGGCCGCCGCCCGGCCGCGCGCGCCCGCTTGCGCGACTGGGCCGTCGAAGAGGCGGGAGAACCTTCCTGCGCCGCCTGCCGGCGCGCGGACCGCTCCGCGGCCTGGGACCGCGTGCGGGACTCCCCCGCCTCCGCCTCGGCCGTGTCCGCCGCGACGTGCTCGTCACCCTCCCCGTCACCACCCTGGACGGGCACCGACGGCGGTGCGTCCTCCGTCGCGGCCGTCGCGTCGCTCTCGCCCGCAGGAGCCGGCACCCGGGCCTCGCCGTTGGCCTGGCGCCTGGGAGAGGACGACTGGAGCGCCATTCCCCCGGTGGTACGGAACAGTTCGTCGGCCCCGGGCAGACTCACTCGGCGTGACACCGGGCGAGCACCTCCCTGGCGAGCTGGCGGTAGGCGGCGGCACCGACGGAGTTGGAGGCGTACGTGGTGATGGGCTCGCCGGCGACCGTGGTCTCCGGGAAGCGTACGGTCCGGCCGATCACCGTGTGGTAGACGTGGTCGTCGAATGCCTCGACGACACGCGCGAGAACCTCACGGCTGTGCACGGTCCGGGAGTCGTACATCGTGGCGAGAATGCCGTCGAGTTCGAGCTCGGGGTTGAGTCGCTCCTGGACCTTCTCGATGGTCTCGGTGAGCAACGCGACACCACGCAGCGCGAAGAACTCGCACTCCAGCGGCACGATCACCTTGTGCGCGGCGGTGAGCGCGTTCACGGTGAGCAGGCCGAGCGAGGGCTGACAGTCGATCACGATGTAGTCGTAGTCGGGCATCAGCGGCTTCAGCGCCCGCTGGAGCGTCGACTCGCGCGCGACCTCCGACACCAACTGGACCTCGGCCGCGGACAGGTCGATGTTGCTCGGCAGCAGGTCCATGTTCGGGACCGCGGTCTTCAGCAGGACCTCGTCCGCGGACATGCCCCGCTCCATGAGCAGGTTGTAGACCGTGAGGTCGAGCTCCATGGGGTTGACGCCGAGGCCCACGGACAGCGCGCCCTGCGGGTCGAAGTCGACGAGCAGCACACGGCGGCCGTACTCCGCGAGCGCGGCACCCAGGTTGATGGTCGACGTCGTCTTGCCGACGCCGCCCTTCTGGTTGCACATCGCGATGATCTTCGCCGGGCCGTGGTCGGTCAGCGGGCCCGGGATCGGGAAGTACGGCAGCGGACGGCCCGTCGGGCCGATGCGCTCGCGGCGCTGGCGGGCCGCGTCGGGCGCGAGCGTGGCCGCGTACTCGGGATCGGGCTCGTATTCGGCGTCGGGGTCGTAGAAGTGCCCTTCGGGCAGTTCGTCGTAGTCGGCGAAGTGGTTGTGGACCCCGCCACTTCCGTTGCCGGCCATGGCGTTCACGTGTTGGCCATCCAAGCTTTGATGTGCTGTCTCAGCCAGGTAAGGGCTCTGGCTCTGGTGGGCAGCGAAGGTACGGACAGCGACGGAGCCGACAGCCTCGAGCCCCGTGGGGCCCGTGCCCCGCGCAGGCATTCCTGGTTGACCACCCCCGGGAGCAAATGTCGACTCATTCACAAGTCGTCTTACCTCCTTGGTGACCAGGAAACTTCTAGATAGGTCAGCGTGGCACCATGCCGACGGTTGGCGACTCTATGGCGTGTCGGCGGTCCGCAGCAACACAATCCGCCGGACCCGGCCCGATGTGTCGGCAATGAAACATCCCGCTGTCAAGGGTGTCCGGGCACCGTTCGCCAGGTTTCACCGGTGTACGAAACGGTGGAAGGGTTGCGTTCGAGGCGAGTTGAACGAGTGCCGCAAAGTGACCATACACACACCCGGCCGGACCTTGTCGGGCAAGGTCCGGCCGGGTGCCGGGTGTTGACGAGGCGTGTTGACCTATCGCCTTGTAGTGCCGGGTAATCGAACCCGGGTCGCGGCCCGCTCAGCCGATGAGGGTCTCCAGGTCCACGTGCTCGAGGCCGTGCGCCTCGGCGACCTCCTTGTAAACCACCTTGCCGTCATGGGTGTTGAGGCCCTTGGCCAGCGCGGCGTCGCGGCGCAGCGCCTCGGCCCAGCCGCGGTTGGCGAGCTCCACGATGTAGGGCAGCGTGGCGTTCGTCAGCGCGTAGGTGGAGGTGTTGGGGACGGCACCGGGCATGTTGGCGACGCAGTAGAAGACCGACTCGTGGACCTTGAAGGTCGGCTCGGCGTGCGTGGTGGGACGGGAGTCCTCGAAGCAGCCGCCCTGGTCGATCGCGATGTCGACAAGGACACTTCCCGCCTTCATCCGGGAGACCAGCTCGTTGGTGACCAGCTTCGGGGCCTTGGCACCCGGGATGAGGACGGCGCCGACGACGAGGTCGGCGTCGAGGCAGGCCTTCTCGAGCTCGAAGGCGTTGGAGACGACCGTCTGGATCTTCGTGCCGAAGATCTTGTCCGCCTCCTTCAGCTTGTTGATGTCCTTGTCGAGCAGGGTCACGTGGAAGCCGAGACCGATGGCGATCTGCGCGGCGTTCCAGCCGGAGACGCCACCGCCGATGATGACGGCCTTGCCGGCCGGCACGCCCGGGACACCGCCGGGCAGCACACCGCGACCGCCGTTGGCGGCCATCAGGTGGTAGGCGCCGACCTGCGGGGCCAGCCGGCCCGCCACCTCGGACATCGGGGCGAGCAGCGGGAGCGCCCGGTTCGGCAGCTCGACCGTCTCGTACGCGATGGCCGTGGTGCCGGACTCCAGGAGGGCGTCCGTGCACTCCTTGGAGGCGGCCAGGTGCAGGTAGGTGAAGAGGATCTGGTCCTTACGCAGGCGGTGGTACTCCTCGGCGACGGGCTCCTTGACCTTCAGCAGCAGGTCGGAGGTGGCCCAGACCTCGTCGGCGGTGTCCAGGATCCGGGCGCCTGCGGCGATGTACTCCTCGTCCGGGATCGAGGAGCCGACGCCGGCGTTCCGCTCGACGACGACCTGGTGGCCGTTGCGCACCAGCTCGTGCACGCCGGCGGGGGTGATGGCCACCCGGAACTCGTTGTTCTTGACCTCGCGGGGGATGCCGACCTTCACGTCGATCACGGTCCTTGACTCAGGGAATGTGGGGCATTGAACTGCATACCCGGACGTGCAGGGGCACATCGGGAGACACCGCGGAGAATGTGCGGCAGAGCCAGTCTAATGAAGGTGTTCCCGCTGTCTAGCCTTTCATTGCATCAATCTTCAGCTGATGCAATGCGGATTTCGTAGGCGTTACCGGCGGGTTCCTGGTTTTCGGCGTCTTCCGGACCCACTTCACCCAGCATTCGCGAGGCGGCCCCCCGCTGCAGACCGGCGGCCGCAGGGTCGCCGAGGCGTTCGAGAGTGTCGGCCAGCCTGAGCTGCAGCGCCGCCTGGAGCCGTACATCCTCGGCGCGCCGCGCCCACTCCACCGCTTCCTGGCAGGTGCGCAGCGACTCCTCGGGCCGGCCGGCGTACTCCTGGACCCGGGCGAGCTCGCTCAAGGCCCGTGCGTGGGCGGCGACATCGTCGTTCCTGCGGTGTCCCGCCACCGCCGCGCGCCAATTGCGGAGCGCCTCGCCGTAGCGGCCCGCGTAGGTGTGGACGGCCGCGATGCGGCCGTAGAGCCGGGCGGCGTCCGCGCCCTCGTCGCGGGCGAGCCGCTGGGCGAGCGCCCGGCCGTACCAGTCGGCGGCCCGGTCGTAGTCGCCCAGCTCCTGATGGGCGCCTGCTACGGATTCCATTGCGCGCGCCGTCGCATACGGGTCCTCGGCGCGCCGTCCGGCGTCCAGCGCGGCCCGGTAGCGGGCCAGCGCCTCCGTCGTACGGCCGGTCTGGGCGTCCAGGTCAGCGAGGTTCAGCAGGGCCGCCGCCTGCTCACGGGGCAGGTCGCGGCGCTCGGCGACATCGAGTACCAGCCGGTGGATGCCGTACAGCTCGGGCGCCGCGGCCTGGGTACCGAAGTGCGCCACCACGGCCCTGACCAGCGCGGCCATGAGGCGCCTGGCCAGGGTGTCCAGCTCGCCGTCGGCGACCGCGAGGCGGGCCGCGGCCAGCAGCGCGGGCTGCCGTACGCGCAACCAGTCCTCCGCGGCCCGGGGACTCTCGAAGCGCAGGGCCTTGGGCAGTCCGGCCAGCTTCTCGCGGGCCTGCGGGCTGTCCGTCTCGGTGATCGCGCGGCAGGACTGCAGCAGCCGTACGGTCCGCTCCAGCATCCGCGCCCGGGCCAGCTGCAGCTCGGCCGGGCGGTCCTGGCTGCCGCTGAGGCCTCGCAGCAGGGGCAGCAGACAGCCGGGTACGTCGTACTGCGGTACGGCGCAGGCGACGCGTCGCAGGAAACCGTGGGCCGTGAACTCCTCGAGGGCGGTGCGGGCGTCGTCCATCGAGCAGCCGGCGAGCGCGGAGGCGGTGTGCGGGTCCACAAGGCCGACGGGGGCGAGATGGAGCAGGCGCAGCATCCGCTGGGCGGTGCCCGGCAACCCCGCGTGGGCGAGCCGGAAGACCCGGGCCAGTGGCGGTCCCTCGTCGCCGCCGGCCCGCAGCTGCTTGCCGAGGTCGGCGACGCCCGCCTTGGGACGGGCGGCCAGCCAGCCGCCGGCCAGGACGAGTGAGGCGGGGTGGCCTGCGCACTCCTCGACCAGCCGTTCGGCGGCGCTCGGGTCGACGGTGACGCGCACCGATCCGGTGTACCGCGTGAGCAGTTCCTGGGCCGACTTGGTGTCGAGTCCGCCGAGGGTGCAGGGACGGACGTCCGCGATACCGGTCAGCGGGCCCTCGGAGACGGCGACGACGAGGCAGTCGGGAGCCTCGGGCAGCAGCGGGTCCACCTGCTCGGCGGTCATGGCGTCGTCGAGCAGAAGCAGCACGCGACGACCCGCCAGGCCCTCGCGCACCGCCTGGCCCAGCTCGTCCCCGTCGGCGCCCGCGGGGGCGGGCAGGCCGAGGGCGGTCAGCAGTTCGCGGGCGGTGCGCTCGGTCGGTACGGGTGTGCCGTCGGGCTCTCTGAGGCGGGCCCGCAGCACGCCGTCCTCGTAACGGTGTGCGACCTGGCGCACCAGTTCCTCGGCGAGTGCGGTGCGGCCGCAACCGGGGCGGCCGGCGATCAGCAGCACCCGGGCCCGGGGCGTCTTGCGGCCGGAGAGGGTGTCGAGTCCCGCACGCTCGATGTCGAGCATGAGTTCCTTCAACTCCCGTGTGCGGCCGAGGAACTGACCGTCCACGGGGGCGGCGGGCCGCTCGCCCCGGCACAGCTCGACGCCGGGTGTCTCCACCGCCTGATCCGCCACGGGCCACGCTCCCGTCCCACTGCGCACACGGGCCCGCCGATGCCTTGGGGCGGGTCGTTCCCAGAGCCTAGTTGACGCTCTGCGACGATCCCGGTGGACCACGGCGGGCACATCCCCCGATCGGATCAGCCGATGGTACGACCGCCATGGTCGGAGGGTTGTGAGGCCCGTGAGCGAAGGTGCCTCAGAGGTGGTCAGGCCTCGAAGGGCCGTGCCGGCCACGGCGCCTCGGCCGGACGCAGGGCGTCGAGACCGTCGCCGCCGCGCGCGGCGAGGAGTGAGAGGACGCCGACCACGAGGCAGTTGTTGTGCAGCTCGCCGGCGAGCACGCCCCGGGCCAGTTCCTGGACCGGGATCCTGGCCTGCTCCATGTCGGCCTCCTCGTCCTCCACCTCGAAGCGCCGGCCGTCGGCCTCGGACAGACCTCGGGCGAGGAAGATGCGCACCGCCTCGTCGCAGCCCCCGGGGGTGGTGTAGACGTCGGTCAGCACACGCCAGTCCTCGGCCTTGACGTGCGCCTCCTCGTACAGCTCGCGCTGGGCGGCGTGCAGCGGGTTCTCACCGGGGACGTCGAGGAGTCCGGCCGGGATCTCCC
This sequence comes from Streptomyces sp. NPDC046900, assembly GCF_040644975.1. NCBI lineage: Bacteria > Bacillati > Actinomycetota > Actinomycetes > Kitasatosporales > Streptomycetaceae > Streptomyces > Streptomyces sp. NPDC046900. The sequence continues at coordinate 471,613 of NZ_JBEYXD010000001.1, forward strand.
AGAGCTTGTGGCGCACCGGGTGGCGGTACTGGCGGATGACCAGGACCCGGTCGTCGTCGTCCAGGGCGAGGACGGCCACCGAGCCGGGGTGCACCTGGTAGTCGCGGCGGGCGACCGAGCCGTCGGGCATGACCACATCGTCGGTGCGGACCGAGGTCTTCTTGCCGACGAACGGGGTCTGACTCGCCCTGACCTCCCACTCCTCGGGGGTGTCCTTGATCGTCATGTCGCCCTGTTCCTCCCACGCCCTCGCACGAACCGGGGTACGCCTCCCGCGGGACGCGCACCCCGGCCACCGTACAGCTCTTGTGTCACTTGCCGTTCTTGCGCTCGACGGCCGCCTTGACCAGGCCGGCGAAGAGCGGGTGCGGTCGGGTCGGACGGGAGCGAAGCTCTGGGTGCGCCTGCGTCGCCACCAGGTAAGGGTGCACTTCGCGCGGGTACTCGACGTACTCGACGAGCTTGCCGTCGGGCGACGTACCGGAGAACACGATGCCCGCCTTCTTCTCCAGCTCGGCCCGGTAGGCGTTGTTCACCTCGTAGCGATGGCGGTGGCGCTCCTCGACGTACTCCTTGCCGTCGTACACCTCGCGCACGATCGAGCCCTCGGCCAGCTTGGCCGGGTACATGCCGAGCCGCATCGTCCCGCCCATGTCGCCCTCGCCCGCCACGATGTCGAGCTGCTCGGCCATGGTGGAGATGACGGGGTGGCCGGTGGCCGCGTCGAACTCGGTGGAGTTCGCGTCGGAGATGTCGGCCAGGTTGCGCGCCGCCTCGATCACGATGCACTGCAGGCCGAGGCAGAGTCCGAGCAACGGGATCTTGTTCTCGCGGGCGTACTGGATGGCGCCCACCTTGCCGGACACACCGCGGTCGCCGAACCCGCCCGGGATGCAGATCGCGTCCGCGTCGGACAGCTGCTTCTTGGCGCCCGCCGGGGTCTTGCAGTCGTCGGAGGTGACCCACTTGATCTTCACGCGGGCCTTGTTGGCGAAACCGCCCGCGCGCAGCGCCTCGGTCACCGACAGATAGGCGTCGGGCAGGTCGATGTACTTGCCGACCAGGGCGAGGGTGACCTCGTGCTCCGGGTTGTGGACGCGGTCGAGCAGGTCGTCCCAGGTCGTCCAATCCACGTCGCGGAACGGCAGGTCCAGCTTGCGGACGACATAGGCGTCCAGGCCCTCGGTGTGCACGACCTTCGGGATGTCGTAGATCGAGCGGGCGTCGGGGCAGGCCACGACCGCCGCCTCGTCCACGTCGCACATCAGGGAGATCTTGCGCTTGATCGCGGTCGGGACCTCGCGGTCGCAGCGCAGGACGATCGCGTCCGGCTGGATACCGATGTTCCGCAGGGCGGCCACCGAGTGCTGGGTCGGCTTGGTCTTCAACTCGCCCGAGGGACCGATGTACGGCAACAGTGAGATGTGCACCACGAAGACGTTGTCACGGCCGACCTCGTGGCGGACCTGGCGCACCGTCTCCAGGAACGGCAGCGACTCGATGTCGCCCACCGTGCCGCCGACCTCGGTGATCACCACGTCCACCTCGTCGGTGGCCATGCGCCGGATGCGGTGCTTGATCTCGTTGGTGATGTGCGGGATGACCTGCACCGTGTCGCCCAGGTACTCGCCGCGCCGCTCCTTGGCGATCACCGTCGAGTAGACCTGCCCGGTGGTGACGTTCGCGGAGCCGTCCAGATCGCGGTCGAGGAAGCGCTCGTAGTGGCCGATGTCCAGGTCGGTCTCGGCGCCGTCGTTGGTGACGAACACCTCACCGTGCTGGAAGGGGTTCATGGTGCCCGGATCCACGTTCAGGTACGGGTCGAGCTTCTGCATGACGACGCGCAGGCCCCGCGCCTTGAGCAGCATGCCGAGGCTTGACGCCGTCAGGCCCTTGCCGAGCGAGGAGGCGACACCCCCGGTGACGAAGATGTGCTTGGTCGTCGTGGCTTTGCTGGTTCGGAAAGCAGCGGGCGGCATGGCCAAGAGGGGGCTCCCGTGGTCGCGGTCTGGTGCGGTACGGCTGGTCCTCCGAGGGATGTCGGGGGTGCCGTCGCTGCGGTTCGGGGGTTTCGTGCCCACCGGTCCACGGGCTACCAGCGTATCAGCGCCCGGGCGGGACTGCTTCCGGCCACGCTCCGCGCATGTGTCACCACAGACGCGCGACAGTCACCCGCGCCCCACTCGTTCGGCGCACTCGCGTTATCCGGAGCGGCGCGCGGATCATGGAGGTGCGTCGTATCCTGCTCGGACACTCGCTGCCGAGCACATCCGGAAAAGGGCACCACCCCCCGCCCGTCACCGGAACAACAAGAGCTCGTCAGATCGTTGAACATCGACTGCTTCTTTTCCGAATGGGTCGGTGGACAACGAACTTTCTCACCAACCCCATGACCGCAAGAGCGACCGCCCCTCGAGGGCGACGTGGCCGTTCGACTGGAGTTCAATTGGCCGGGCGCATCGAAGACTACGCACTCATCGGAGACATGCAGACCGCGGCGCTGGTCTGCCGGGACGGCACCGTGGACTGGTTGTGCCTGCCCCGATTCGACTCCCATGCCGTCTTCGCAGCACTGCTCGGCACGGAGGAGCACGGCTTCTGGCGGCTCGGTCCTGCCCACGCGCCGAACGCCCAGCCGCCGACGGCGACCCGGCGCTCCTACCGCGGTGACTCCCTGATCCTCGAGTCCGAGTGGGACACCCCGCGCGGCACGGTCCGGGTCGTCGACTTCATGCCCCCGCGTGACGGCGCCCCGCAGCTGATCCGCATCGTGGAGGGCGTCACCGGCCGGGTGCCGATGCGGTCGGCGCTGCGCATGCGGTTCTCGTACGGACGGGTCGTGCCCTGGGTCCACAAGCACGAGGGCCGCACCGTCGCCGTCGCCGGACCCGACTCTGTGTGGTTCGACACCCAGGCCGAGACCTACGGCAAGGGACTGACGACGTACGCCGACTTCACGGTCGCGCCGGGCGACCGGATCGCGTTCACCATCTCGTGGCAGCACTCGCACCAGAAGCCGCCACCGCTGCCGGAGCCCGAGCAGTCGCTCGAGGCGGCCGAGGACTTCTGGCGCGAGTGGGTGGAGCACTGCACGTACCACGGTCCGTACCGCGAGGCGGTGGTCCGCTCCCTGATCACGCTGAAGGCCCTCACCTACGGGCCGACCGGCGGCATCGTGGCCGCACCCACGACCTCGCTGCCCGAGGAGATCGGTGGCGTGCGCAACTGGGACTACCGCTACACCTGGCTGCGCGACGCGGCGATCACCCTGTCCTCACTGCTGCGCACCGGCTACCGCGAAGAGGCCCGCGCCTGGCGCGAGTGGCTGCTGCGGGCCGTCGCCGGCGATCCCGAGAACCTGCAGATCATGTACGGCATCGCGGGCGAGCGGGAACTGGGTGAGGCCGAGCTGGACTGGCTGCCCGGCTACGCGAACTCGGCCCCGGTGCGCGTCGGCAACGGCGCCGCCCACCAGCTGCAGCTCGACGTGTACGGCGAGGTCACCGAGGCCCTGCACCTGGCCCATATGACGGGCCTGGCCCGCAACGACTACGCCTCGCTGCTCCAGTTGAAGCTGATCCGCTACCTGGAGCAGCACTGGGACGAGCCGGACGAGGGCATCTGGGAGGTGCGCGGGCCCCGCCGCCACTTCGTGCACTCCAAGGTCATGGCCTGGGTCGCCGTCGACCGCACGATCAAGCTGATCGAGTCCGGCGACGCGGACGGGCCGCTGGAGAAGTGGCGCGAGCTGCGCGACGACATCCACCGGGACGTGTGCGAGAAGGGTTACGACAAGGAGCGCAACACCTTCACACAGTCCTACGGATCCAGGGAACTGGACGCCTCGCTGCTGCTGATCCCGCAGATGGGCTTCCTGCCGCCGGACGACAAACGCGTGATCGGCACGATCGAGGCGATCCAGCGCGAGCTGTCCACTCCCGACGGCTTCATCCTGCGCTACCCCACCGCGGGCGCGGAGGAGGGCGTGGACGGGCTGCCGGGTGACGAGGGCGCGTTCCTCGCCTGCTCCTTCTGGCTGGCCGACGACCTCGCGATGATCGGCCGTGTGGACGAGGCCCGCAAGCTCTTCGAGAAGCTGCTCGCCCTGCGCAACGACCTCGGCCTGCTCGCCGAGGAGTGGGACCCGCGCCTGCAGCGGCAGGTCGGGAACTTCCCGCAGGCGTTCAGCCATGTCCCGCTGATCGACACCGCCCTGCGGCTGACCGCATCCGGCGCGTACGGCGGCTGAGTCCGTCCCCTCCGCACGCCGCCGCCGAACAAGACCGGTGCGCCCTGCCCGCCTAGGCTGATGGCAGATGTGTCCCCTCGCTGGAAGGGGAGGCTGCCATGGCTTCCTCGTCGAAGGCGGGCGCGGCGCTCGCCGTGCTCCGTGAGGACCTCGAGGGCGAGGTCCTCGCCCCCGGTGACTCGGGCTACGACGAGGCCCGGACCGTCTTCAACGCGCTGATCGACCGCCACCCGGCCGTGATCGCGCAGTGCGAGGGGACGGCCGACGTCGTCCGGGCGGTGCGCTTCGCCCGGGATCTGGATCTGAAGATCGCGGTCCGCGGCGGTGGTCACAGCGTCGCGGGCATGGCGCTGAACGACAACGGCCTGGTCGTGGACCTGCGCCGGATGCACGCGATCACGGTCCATCCCGGGTCCGCGGCGGTGCGGGTGGAGGGTGGCGCCCTGATGAGCCATCTGGACCGCGCCACCCAGCCGCACTCTCTCGCCACCACCGGGGGCCGGGTCTCCACGACCGGCGTCGGCGGCTTCGTGCTCGGCGGCGGCAACGGCTGGCTGGACCGCGCCTTCGGCCTCGCCGTGGACAACCTGCTCGGCGTGGAGCTGGTGACCGCCGACGGCACCACGGTGCTCGCGACCGCCGAGGAGAACCCCGAGCTGTTCTGGGCCCTGCACGGCGGCGGCGGGAACTTCGGCGTCGCCACCGCGCTCACCCTCAAGCTGCACGAGCTGCCCGAGTTCTCCGTCGCGTTGCTCGTGTTCCTGCCCGAGACCGGCCCGGAGGTGGTGCGGACCTACCGCGACATCATCGCCACCGGACCGCCGGAGGTGGGCGGCGCCGTGCTGTACATCACGGGCCCGCCCGAGCCGTTCGTCCCCGAGCACCTGGTCGGCACACTGCTGTGCACCGCACTGGTCACCTATGTCGGCGGCGAGGAAGGCCTGCGCAAGATCGCCCAGCCGCTGCTGGCGCTGCCGCACGAGGCGGAGGTCGTCGCCGCGATGCCCTACGCCGACCTGCAGTGCATGCTCGACGACCCGCCCGGGCTGCGGAACTACTGGTCGGTCGAGTACGTGACCGGCCTGCCCGACGAACTGGTCGACGTCTTCTGCGCCCGCGCCCCCGCGATGCCCGTGCCCTCCGAGTGTCAGCATGTGCTCTTCCCACAGGGCGGCGCGATCGCCTCCGGACCCGGCGAGTACCCGGTCCCCTACCGGGGTGCGGCCTGGACCGTGCACCCCTTCGGCGTCTGGGAGGACCCGGCGGACGACGAGCAGGCTCTGCGCTGGGTCAGGGACCTGCGCGCCGACGTACGGCCCTGGAGCACCGGGGCGGTCTATCTGAACTTCATCGGGGACGAGGGCAGGGACCGGGTGGTGGCCGGCCTCGGCACCGAGAACTTCAACCGGCTGGCCCGGGTCAAGCGCCAGTACGACCCGGACAACGTGTTCCGGTACAACCACAACATCCCGCCCGCCTGACCGGGGCCGGCGGTGCGCCCGGGGCCTTTGCGCAGGTAGCGTCACCGCATGGACAGCCGTTTCGACCCCGAGGACGCCCAGGGCGCCGGAATCACCGTGCGGCGGGCACTGGAACTGCCCGGGCTGCGCAGCGGGCTGCCGGAGGTACTGGCCGGCGCGGACCGGCTGCACCGGACGGTGCGGTGGGTGCACGCGGGCGAGGTCCCGAACATCGCCTCGCTGCTCAAGGGCGGAGAGCTGCTCCTGACCACCGGTTACGGCCTCGGCACCCGCCCCGCCGACCAGCGCGCGTTCGTCCGTACGCTGGCCGAGCGCGGTATCGCGGCCCTGGTGGTGGAGCTCGGCCCGCGCTTCGCCCGGCTGCCCGCCGCACTCGTCGAGACGGCCCGCACGGCCGGGCTGCCGCTCGTCCAGTTGCACCGCGAGGTGCCGTTCGTGGCGGTCACCGAGGAGATCCACACCGAGATCGTCAACGGCCACTACGCCCTGCTCCAGCAGGCCGAGGAGGTGCACCGCCGCTGCACCGAGGCGCTGCTCGGCGGCGGCGGGGTGCCCCAAGTGCTCGCCATCCTGGCCGACTTCAGCGGCAATCCGGTGTTCCTGGAGACAGCCGACGGTCAGCTGCTGTACGCCGCCGGGACGGGCCCGGCGGACACGGACCCGCTCCAGGTGTGGGAGGGCCTGCGGGGCCAGCACAAGGACGAGCCCCCGGCCGGGACGACGCTCGTCGACGTGCCGGGCGGCGGGCCAGGCACCGGTTCCGTGCGGGCCAGGCTGGTGCTGCTACCGGTGAGCGCGCCGGTCGCGCCGGTGCATCGCATCGCCGCCGAACGGGCCGCGGGCATCCTCGCGGTGGTACTGATGCAGGCCCGGCAGGAGGAGGAGCTGGCGGCGCGCGGGCGCGGTGACTTCCTCACCGACCTCGCCGAGGGCCGGATCGCTGCCGAGGACGCACCCGCGCAGGCCCGGGTGCTCGGCTTCAGACCGGGGAGCGGCCCCCTGCTGCCGGTGGTGATGCGGCTCGCGGACGGCCTCGCGCCGGGCGGCGGGGGCTGGGCGGTCCTGGCGCGGGCCGTCGCGGAGGAACTGGCCTCCGTGGGCGTGCCGCTCCTGCTGGGTGTCCGGCCGGTGGAGGGCCGGGTGCCGCTGCTGCTGGGTCTGCGTTCGGAGTCGGAGCGCTCGGCGGTCGCCGACCGGGTGGCGGCGGCGCTGCGGGCGGGAGTGGAGCGGGCCGGGATACAACGCCCCGGTGTGCGGCCGCCGGTCGTCGTGGTCGGCGTCGCGGGCGGCTGGGCGGCGGCGTCGGCGGGGCTGCGGCACGCGGCGGAGACGGCGGCGGCGGCGCAGGGGCTGCCGGAGCACCCCTGGTACGACGCCCGCCGCCTCGACATCGACCTCCTGCTGTGGCGTCTGCGCGACCACCCGGACCTGGCGGCCTTCGTGGACCGTGCCATCGGCCCGCTGCGCGAGCACGACCTGCGCTCCAGGCCGCCGCTGTTGCCCACGCTGGAGACGTATCTGGCGCATGCGGGCCGCAAGGCGGAGACCGCTCGCGAACTGCATCTGAACCGGCAGACCCTCTACAACCGGCTCGCCCGGATCGGTGAGTTGCTGGGCACGGACCTCGACGACCCGCAGACGGTGCTGGCCCTCAGCCTGGCGCTGCGGGCCCGGAGGCATGTGCCCTAGGTGTGCTGTGCGGGGATGTCGGAGACGGACCGCGCAAGGACGGCTCCGTCGCCGGGCAGCACGCCGAAGTGACGCCTCACGTCGGCTCCGACGTGCCGCCGGCCGGGCGCGGCGAGGGGTGAGCCCCGCCGCGCCCAGGAACTACGGCCGAACGTCAGCCTCGCGACGTCGTGTTCAGGAAGATGGGGTTGGTCAGCGCGGCCATGGGGCCGAACAGCAGGGCGTCGCCCATGGTGTTGCCCTGACCCGGGCTGCCGTCCGGCATCGGGTGACGCACCTCGGCGCGTACGTACGCCGCGAGTGAGGCGGTCGTCCGCCACAC